>NZ_JAUBSF010000097.1:0-24398 GCF_036704615.1 Microcoleus sp. K4-B3 | reverse complement strand
TCTGATAAAGAGTTATAAAGTTTCTTCATTTCTGACTCAAGTGAACTAGAATAAAACATAGATTTAAAGGTAAGGTAGGGTGGTAAAATAGAAAAATAATAAAGCAAGTTTCTCTCACTTTTGGTGAAAATTGCGCTCGAGGGCTGTTTTTTATTATATCCGAAAATACATCAAGTTATTTATTTTTCATTCCTAAAATAACTCTTAGACAACAAAAATGGAACTAAAACTATAAAGTCCGCCTCCGCCGACTAAAATACCTCTTAGAGAACAACAAAAATGGAACTAAAACTCTCTGGTAAAATTTCACTGGTAAGCGGCTCAACTGCCGGAATCGGGTTGGCAATTGCTACAGAACTCGCCAAAGAAGGTGCAACTGTTATCGTTAACGGACGGACTGAAGAGCGGGTAAAAAGGGCGATCGACCAAATCAAAGAAATTGCTCCAGATGCCAAACTTCAAGGTGTCGCTGCCGATTTGGGAACGGCAACGGGAGCCGGCGAATTATTTCACCAAGTCCCGGCAGTTGACATTCTGGTAAACAATCTGGGAATATACGGAGCGAAAGCATTTGAGGAAGTTGACGATGATGAATGGATGAATTTTATGGAAATCAATGTCATCAGCGGGGTGCGACTTTCTCGAAAATATCTACCATTAATGCTGACAAAGAATTGGGGGCGGATTATTTTCATCTCTAGCGAATCGGCGCTCAACATTCCAGCAGAAATGATTCACTACGGAGTTACGAAAACGGCGCAGCTTTCTCTCGCGCGCGGTTTGGCAGAGACTACTGTTGGCACCAATGTGACTGTTAATTCAGTGCTGCCGGGGCCGACGCGATCGGAAGGAGTAGAAGATTTCATTCAAGGATTGGCAGAAAACCAAAAGGTGACTCGCGAACAAGTGGAGAAAGAGTTCTTTGAAAAGACTCGCCCTTCTTCGCTGATTCAGCGTTTTGCCGAGACTTCGGAGGTGGGTGCACTTGTCGCATTTATTGCCAGTCCGGTATCATCTGCTATTAACGGAGCTGCTTTGCGAGTCGATGGCGGTGTTGTGCGATCGATCGTTTAGCCCGATTTGTAAGATGGCGATCGTAAATCCGTTAAGAACACCCTCTTTTCTAGGACTAAGGCCAATCTCCCTCAAGAGATAAATCTCTCTAAGGATGCTGTTAATTGCCGATTTGAAGCAGGAAAATATTAGTAAAACTGCTTAGAGGAGTCGATCGCCACCCATGAAAAAAGCTTTAATCGCCAGTCTGCTGCTGGTGCTAGCTGGCTGCAGTCCGTCGTCCTCCCATGATAAGTTGGTCAAAACCCTGAAAACGGTTCAATCTTGGACAGCGACCGCTCGTATGGTGGGAGAGACTTGGCAACAGGGTAGCATTCCCGACCTCTATGCTCAACAGACCTTGGAAAAGAGCCAGCAGGAAATTGCCAAGGAAACCAAAGATTTGACTGACTCTCCTGCTTTGCCAAGACAGATATACCAGTTACAGCAAACGCTTCAGCAGATGACAACGGCTGTGAAGCAGCACCGCAAAGCCGCGATCGCCACACCTCTGGTGCAGCTTGCAACTGAACAACAGCAGCTTGAAACATTGCTCAAAGCGCAGGGAGACCGGCCGTGAACAAGATTCGGGAAATTGCCTTGGGTATTGTCACCAGTATTGGCGGCTTCCTAGATGTGGGAGCGATCGCCACAGCCGCCGAAGCAGGCTCTAGCTTCGAGTTTCAGTTGATTTGGACGATCGTTCTAGGCACGATTTGTGTCATCGCTTTAGTCGAAATGTCAGGTCGCCTCGCGGCAGTCAGCAAACACACTTTGGCAGATGCCGTTCGCGAACGATTGGGCTTCAATTTCTTCATATTCCCGTTGATTGCTGAGGTCATCGTCGATTTTTTAGTGCTGGGTGCTGAAATTGGCGGCGTCTGTATTGCGCTGCAACTCGTAACAGGCATTAGCTTTCAATGGTGGGCGCTACCCGTTGCCTTTGCAATCTGGCTGTTTCTTTGGAAGGGAACTTTTAGCTTGATTGAAAACGGCATTTCCTTCCTAGGACTGATCACACTGGCGTTTGTGGTGGCAACCTTCAAGCTTCGTCCAGCATTACCTGCGGTTGCTGAAGGACTTTTGCCAACCATACCCCAACAAGACACCGCCCATTATCTGTTTATTGCCGTCAGCATCCTCGGCGCATTAATTAGTCCCTATTTGTTTTACTTCTACTCCTCTGGTGCGGTTGAAGATAAATGGGATCGCTCGCATCTCGGTGTAAATCGTGCAGTTGCTGGGCTAGGCATGGGGTTTGGTAGCGTCGTCTCGCTGGGAGTGCTGATTGTGGCGGCACAGGTATTGCACCCGCGAGGAATTCAAGTAGACAGTTACGAACAAGCAGCTTTGATGTTGACCCAACCTTTCGGATATTGGGGATTTGTGCTATTTGCTGCATCGCTGGGCGTTGCTTGTTTTGGAGCGGCTTTGGAAGTTAGCTTAGACACGGCTTATATTGTGGCGCAGGCCTTTGGTTGGAACTGGGGTGAAAGTTTGCATCCCAAAGATGCAGCCCGTTTCAGCTTTGTTTACACAGTGTTTGTATTTCTGGCATCACTGCTGATGGTGGTGGGAATCGATCCGTTGCAACTGACCTTATTTTCCATGGCATTGACTGCCGTAATTTTACCGGTGACGATTATCCCGTTCTTGGTCTTGATGAACGATCGCTCGTATGTGGGCGACCATTGCAACGGCTGGATCAGTAACAGTATCACCATTTTCACAATGGTTCTGGCTTTTGTGCTAGCGATCGTCGCCATTCCACTAGAAGTGCTTGGAGGTTGATATGGATGTAATTCGAGATGTCCTAGATAATCAGATTGTCGATCGCAACCAACGCAAGATGGGCAAGGTTGATGGCATTGTTGTAGAACTCGTAGAGGGACAGCCACCGCGACTGGCCTATCTTGAAACAGGAGTCACCACCTTAGCGCATCGAGTTCATCCCCGTTGCTCGCGTTGGGTTGCCGCGATTGCCAGCAAGTGGGGCGCTAAACACACCCAACCGTTTCGCATTGCTTGGTCCCAGGTGCGAAACATCGGCATTGATGTGGAAGTGGATCTCGATGCCGAACAAACTCCCGCATTAGCCTACGAAGTCTGGCTGCGCGATCGCGTGATTAAACACATTCCAGGAGGAAGTTGATGGCAAGTCGCGAACTACACTTAGAACTGCTGCTGGGTAAATGCGTATTTGATTCAACGGGCAATCGCGTTGGACGCATTGAAGAGGTGCGCGCCCAGCAGCAAGGCGACGATTGGGTAATTGTAGAATATCTGGTGGGCATACCGGCGATCCTGGAGCGTTTGTCTGCCTGGAATTTAGGCGCAGGTTTCCTGCATCTTTTGGGTGCCCGCAATCTGCATAAGGGATATCGTATTCCCTGGGAGCAACTCGATTTATTCGATCCAGAGCATCCCCGCTTAATTTGCACGATCGATGCGCTCAAAGAGATTTCCCAACAGTTAGAAAGAGATGCCAATTAGCCATAAATTTTTATGGTCAGTGTGGAGGCCTTGGCGATCGATTTGAGGTTCAGCCTGCAAGTTGTCGGTTAGACAGTGGTTTGAATGTTTTCTATGGCTGGGGAGGCATCAGCCCGATCGCCAGTCATAAGCTGTTGTGCATCTAATTTGACAGTCAATTTTTCTACAATTCTTGTGGGACGGGCATCCTGCCTGGAACGGGCAGGAGAGCGCGTCTCTTTATTAAATTTAGATGCGTAGCAGCTTAAGTTAAGTGACTTGAGCGCCAAAGTTTATAATAACTCTCTCTCGAAAATAAAAATACAAACTCATAGGTTTATATCAGATGTCTTTTTAATTCCGATATATTCCTTCTTGCTCGCGGATCAAGCCCGACCATTATTTCCGCTTTTTCTTCATCTGTTAAGTAGGTTTTTGACCCTTTATATGCTAATTTTATGCCCGCTAATCCTCTTTTTTTATACTTTCTTTGACTGGGAGCAATAAAACTTGTTGATCCTCCTAATCTCTATTTAATTGCTTGATAGTTCACCCTAATAATCTTAATCTAACCGCTTCTCCTCTCTTCCATTCTCTCACATCTCTATTGTTAGAAACAAACTCTTGTAACTCAGCCAGCTTTTCTTTTAGTTCCTGATTTTATTCAATTGACATCTCTTTACCTGTAAAAATAGGACTTTTATTTTCAGTCTATCACCCTTCCTTAAATTGTACAACTCATTTAGACGTGCTATATGACTGGAGCAACATAACATATGATTGATATCGGTATCACACACATCGCACTGCCCGTTTATGATGTCGATCGCAGTATTGAATTCTACTCCAAGTATGCTGGAATGCAAGCAGTTCACCGCCGCATCGATGCAGAAGCTGGTGTTGCTGTGGTCTGGCTTTGGGATCGCACTCGCCCTTTTGTAATTGTGCTAATTCAAACAGACTCCGTACATCTCGTTCTGTCTCCCTTTGCACACCTCGGAGTTGGCTGCAAAAGCCGCGAATATATGGACGATCTCTGCGACAAAGCACGTCAAGAAGGCGTATTGCTTGAGGAACCAAAAGATGCTGGATATCCGATCGGCTACTGGGCTTTTTTGCGAGACTCGGACGGTCACACGCTGGAACTATCCTACGGGCAAGAAATTGGATTTACAGTGGAGGATGCTACTTAAAGTTATAATAAACAAATCGCCCTCCAAACCCGATCGTTTCTCATCTGGAAATAGACTGGAGAACCAAATGACTGCAGCAATCATCGCACCACCCAGAAAAGAATCACCCCTTCTGTTTGAGGGACTCACTTGGAGAGAGTTCAAAGCAGTTGAGCAATTGTTAGACCGTCCAGGATATCGACTTTCTTTCCTGGATGGAATTCTGGAGATACGACGCATGCCTGGAGAACCCCACGAAACCGTTAAGAAGAGAATTGCCGCATTGGTGGAACTGTACCTGCTGATGGCGGGGTTTGACTTTACTCCAACTGGCTCAATGACGCTAGAAAGTGAAGGTGTAGCCGTTAAGCGAGAGGCGGATGAATCTTATAAACTTGCCCCTGGTCGTATGCTACCCGATCTGGCGATCGAGGTCGTGTTTTCCAGTGGTGGCATCAACCAACTGGAGGCATACAAGCGGCTGAAGATAAAGGAAGTGTGGTTCTGGGAAGATGGATTGTTAGAGGTTTATCACCTCCGGGGAGAGGGCAATACACTTTATTATGAAAAGGTTTCCAGTAGTGAGGAGGTGAAAGGGATCGATTTGGATTTGTTGTTGCGCTGCATCAATATGGTGAATCATGTTGATGCAGTTAAGACTTTTCAACAGGCCCTCCAAAAATAGCTGGGAATAGGGGATTGCGCCTCCTTTTACCACCTTTGTTGACATCTCAATATCCGCAAAAAGCAATGGGGAATGGCTATGACGCAAGTTGTAATTGTGGGATCGGGGCCAACTGGTGCGGCACTTGCCTTACTGCTGGTCAAACGAGGTATTGCTGTAACGTTGGTTGAGGCTGCAAAAGATGCCTACCGAGTGTTTCGCGGTGAAGGGTTAATGCCCAGCGGATTGGATGCGATCGCACAAATGGGCTTATCCACAATGCTAGAAGGTGTTCCACACCGACAAATTGATGCCTGGGAGTTTATTGTAGGCGATCGGCAACTATTTCGAGTTGATGAGCCAATGGGGTCAAATCGACCTTGTACGCTGGTATCGCAACCGCCCTTGCTAGAAACACTAATTTCAGAAGCTCAGTTGCATCCAGAGTTTGAATTTATCCCAGGTGTTCCCGTAAAAGATTTACTGTACAGCGACGATCGCATTGCGGGTGTAAAGCTAGGAGATGGGCGAGAGATTCCTGCTGCACTTGTGATTGGCACAGATGGTAGAAACTCGGTTGTACGACAACGTGCAGAATTAGAGTTAGTAAAACAGCAGAATAGTATAGATGTTCTGTGGTTTAAACTTGCGGCTCATCCTCGGTTTGTGGCGGATAATGTATTTTATTCCATCCTGAATGGCGGTAGCGGATTCAGTGTCTTTCATGGGGCAGAATCAGGAAAACTTCATCTGGCTTGGGTGCTATCGGCAGATGACAAAACGGATCGGAAACACACAGACTGGGCAGAAACTTTCGCATCGCGATCGCCTGCATGGATGGCAGAACATTTCCGCAACTGTGCGGATACGATCGAATCTCCGATGCGATTATCTGTTGTGGTTGGTCGCTGTCCGCGCTGGCATCGACCAGGAATCATACTTTTGGGGGATGCGGCACATCCGATGTCTCCGGTTCGCGCTCAAGGAATTAACATGGCGTTCCGCGATGTAATTGTTGCCGCCAATCACCTTGTACCTTTATTGAAAGCAGGGGCTAATTACGAGGATATTGACTTAGCATTATCGCGGATTCAGGCAGAACGGGAACCGGAAATTATTCGCGCCCAACAACTTCAAGCACAAGAAGCGTGGAAAGGCGAACAACTGCGAAAAAATGGATTATTGCGTTTATTGATGATGCAAACTGCTCCGTTTTTGGGTGAAAAAATTAAACAATTTTGGGTAAAAGGACAGTATGAATTGCGCCAAGGAGTAACAGAGGTAAAATTGGTTGTGTGAAAAGAGGAAATTGAAACCTGACTTACCCGTCCAAACCAAAGAAACCGGGTTTTTACCTTTTCTGCGATGCTCTAATATCAATTCCGGTTGTATCGGAATGATTAAACCACAGAGGGCACAGAGGACACAGAGAAAGAGAAGAGAGAGATGCATAATTCCGATGTTAACGGATTTGATATAACCGAGTATTTTTGCGAAAAATCCGGTTTCTGACTACCCGTGCGTCCAGGACTATAAAACTTAGGAGAAGTTTTTATGCGATCGACAACTCTCAAAGGACCGATCGGCACTATTCACATCATCGAAGCCAGCCCCCCTGACACCGCTGCGGAATCCAAGCCGCTGCCGGTGGTGTTCGTGCACGGTATGGCGGTTTCTGCGAGCATCTGGGAGGCGCAGCTTGCCCATGTCGCCCGTACCCGACGCGCGATCGCCCTTGACGTGCGGGGACACGGTGATTCCGCGCCGCCGGATGACGGGAACTACGCCCCCGCCTCCTGTGCAGCGGATGTTTTCGCCGTGATCGATGGGCTGGGACTCGATCGAGTGGCGATCGTCGGGCACAGTTTCGGTGCTTGTATTGCCCTCGCCACAGCAGCCAGCGCACCGCACCGCATCGCGCAGTTGATCCTGGCAGACCCACCTGGAGACTTTACCAAGGTGCCTGCAGACGTTTACGAGGCAAGGATCGTGCCCTTCCAGAGGGATCTGGAGACGGAGGATTGGCGGACTGCTGTGGAAACCAGCTTCAACGAGGCGCTGACAGGAAGCAGGGCCCATACGCGCGATCGGATTCTCGCTTGCTTGGCGGCGACTCCACAGGATTGCGTGTGTGGAATGTCTCGCGGGATGTTGCCCTTTGAAGCAGTTGATGCTCTCGATCGCTACCTAGCAGCCCCTGGAACACGAGCCCACGCCATTATTGCTCCCTCAAACACTTTTCCGTTCAGCCTCCACATCCTCCGTCCCACACTGACGACAACTACGATCCCCGATACTGGACACTGGCTGATGCTGGATGCGCCAGAGGCCTTTGCTAGGGAACTTGATATCTGTTTGGAAGGTGTTTAATATATAGCCTTTCTCAGTAGCATGAGGTGTTCTTGGGCATTGGGCATTGGGCATTGGGCATTGGGCATTGGGCATTGAGCATTGGGCATTGGGCATCGGAAGAGTACCTTACTTTCCTGAGAACCGCTATAGATTTCGACAAAATCTGTTAGTTTTACCACAATTCATCGAGGGTTAAGTTGTGGGGGTTTTTGAGGATGAAGGCGTTGTTGTCTTTGATTAAGTCACCGCTACAGAGAATCGGTAAGCGTTCTTGATAAGCTTTAATCGCCAGGATATAATCTTTGTCTGCGAGTGAAGTTTGAATTTTCCGCAATTTGTCAGATACCAGACCGAGGAGAGTAATTTCGCCACTTAACTTTTGGGTATTTGGGGTGTGAATTTGCATAACAATTCCCTGAATAGTCGTGTTTGGAATGCGGGTAAGTAGTTCGCTTAAAATTTCAATTTGAGAGCGATTTTCTGCGTTTTCTAGGGTTTGGATTGCCTCGCGGATGCGGGCTGCATAATCTCCCAGGTTTTCCCGGTTAGGTAGCAATATTTCAAATTTTTCTGCATCGGCTGTTGGTTTGTGCCAAAGTGTGGCATTATCTAAGAAAGGTTGGTCTTCATGCCAGCCGTGAGTTTGTAAGTAATTTC
This sequence comes from Microcoleus sp. K4-B3, assembly GCF_036704615.1. NCBI lineage: Bacteria > Bacillati > Cyanobacteriota > Cyanophyceae > Oscillatoriales > Microcoleaceae > Microcoleus > Microcoleus sp. K4-B3. Next base: position 16,028 of record NZ_JAUBSF010000097.1, on the reverse strand, counting down.
TCAGTTGATTTAGCTTGATTGTTTCGAGAGTTTGGCTATCTTTTACGGTGATTTTCATGGTTGAACTCCTTGGCTAATTCTCTCCATAATTGACTGAAGGGCGGCGACTGTAAATTGGTTGGTTCTGGGGATGGCGACGGTGACAGCGTTTGTGTTTTGTGTTTTTGGCTTTCCCCGCAGCGAGATCCAATATCCGCAGTTTCTGATGCAGAGTTCTGTTTCGGACTGGGTTAACCAGTCTTCCGGTGTTTCGGGGATTAAAACGACAACTAAAATTCGGGGAATGGCGAAGTCATCCATTCTTAAGTCGTCGTAGTTTTTGAGCTTGAGGGGGTAGCGGATGGAGTTATCGTCTTGGATATCTCTTGATGTAGATTTTAACTGCAATTCTAAGCGAGGTGCTCTAATGGGGCCTGTCCCGCCTTTCGCAGCTACTCCCCAGTCTACGCTGTCATCGTCTACGAATGGTTTGTAGAGGGAATAGCCGGCAACGGTAGTGACAGCTTGCAGGTAGATGTTGCTGAATTGTTCTTTTTGTTGGTTGATGTCCACTTTTTACGTAGCGATTATTCTTGTTAATCTATTTGGTAGGACATTATAGATAAATTCATATCATGTGGAGTGCCAAAAAATTATTAATTCCTTGAATCATCAGATCCACCTGGCTACGATTAAACTCATCAAAATTTCCGTGAGCTGCACTATTCCTAATATCAGCCCAAGCTCTAAGCTGCTTAGCTGTTAGTTCATTAAATACGTTATTTTTTTTCAAAGCCTCAATCAAAGGGGCGAGTGTTAGGGGTTTACCGTTATTATGGACTGTTGGTATGGACGGACTCTGCTTATCACAGAGAGTTCGTAGAGATTTTTCTAAAACAGCTCCAGCTAATACGGCTGCTGGTACATAGTCATATTTACCAGACTGACCCTCTGCTAACAACAGTTCTGCTTGACCCATATAATCTGCGACTATTGCAGCTTCTATCTCAAGTCCCAAATCTCCTAAAAAACCTTTTTGAAAGTCATCTTTCAATCCTTTTAATCGAGAAATGCGGGTATTCAATGTACTGGGAAAATTGGCAACTCTTTCTCTTTTTTCATCCAATAAGTTTCGATGAGCACTCCTTGGAGAAATGATTTGATCTAGTAACGATAAATAGTTTACATTCCACCCCTCTAGTTTTTGTTCATCTTCAAGTTCTTGTTGAGTTAGAGGTCTAATTACTTCATCCGAGGTGCCGAAGTGATGAGTTGGAATATCTTTAATAACTTTATAAATTCTTTCTCCTTCTTGTATAAGTTCATCAAACCGATCGAGATATTTGTTTAAAACGCTAGGCGGTAGTCTCATTACAATTATGCCTCAAATAAAAATCCGTATCTTTCACACGAAGCTTGCCCGAGAGAACCTTGCGGAGTAGGGTATCGCGAATGGCTCCAAGTCTGCGCGATTTTCGATAAGAGTTATCTTTACTTCGCACTCTCCGATTTTATCATTCCTCCTCAATTTCCACATCCACCGCTTCTAACTCAGCTTCCAACTGCTCAATCGTCGGCAAACATCCTTTCAGGAAAAGCTGTTTCTCAGTCAACAGCTAAATGGTCTATAACTTTTGCTCCCCATCCTCGCTGCTGTTGCCTATTTAAAATATTCCGTTCAATTAGCCAGTAAAGCAACACTAATTCACGATTAACAGAAAGTACGGCCCGCACTTGATATTGCACAATACCTTCCTTAAGTTCTCGCAAAAAATCATGATAATCTTCAGCAATTGACGAACTATCCGCCAGAACCCACCCTCTGCCGATTTTCCTGAATAATCCCCTCTAACTTGGCACTCTCGGCAAATTGCCTCTCCAACTTCGCCGTCAAATGCAGCATCTTCTCGTCCAAACCCTCCTCCTTCTCCTCCAATGCCTCCGCCCTCACATACCTCTCAGGAGTTAAAACATAACACTTACCGTTTTGCTTTTTTGTTGCCTTTTGACTCCGCACCAGTGTTACAACTCTTCTGGAAAGTACATTTGCAGCAAATCTGCCCCGCCCTAACCCAACCGGCCTAACTTCTCCAGAACTTAGGTAAAAAGCACCTAAAGTATGATGCGAAACTCGGGCAAAACTCTTACTCTATAAATCGATCGGGCATTAAACCGATATCCACAACCGCCAAGATTTATTGCCAAAAATTAAATCTTTCCGGCGAAAAGTTGCTATTTAATGAATAAGACTTTACAATCCAGCAAGATAAATGAAACTCTCAACGAGCAGCCCTGCCAGCACGAACCCGAAATGGGTCGCAAGTGCCAAAAAGCAGCAAAAGCTACCTTTTTTAAGTCTTTCAACAGCAAAGCATTGGCAAAAAAACCAGGGATCGACGGTTGGCATCTTGGAACGAATGCTTTGCTAGCAATACTACAAATGTATCAAAACTTATCTGCCAAAATTTAGCCCTAACAGATGCCTCGCTGCAACTCTTGCTGCGTAAGGTTTCAGTTTCTAATTAGGCTGGTTTTATTGTCTTTAACTACTTGAGGATTCGATCGCATGGTTTCGATTTCTAAAACTCAATCCGATGTGCTACCTTTGTCTTCACCAACCGTAACTGCTGCAACCCAAAGCAGTGCGGCTGCTGCAACTGGGGTGTGCGTGACGGTTCACGGTCACTTTTACCAGCCGCCCCGGGAAAACCCTTACCTGGACGCGATCGAACGCCAAGCCAGCGCCTCTCCAGCCCACGACTGGAACGAACGTATTAACAACGAGTGCTACCGCCCGAACGCCTTTGCCCGCATACTCAACGACCGCGGCGAAGTCGCGGGGATCGTCAACAACTACGAGTATCTCAGCTTCAACATCGGCCCGACCCTGATGAGCTGGCTCGAACGCTACGACACGGAAGTCTACCAGCGGATTCTGGAGGCCGATCGCAAAAGCTGTCAGCGTCTCAACGGTCACGGCAACGCGATCGCCCAAGTCTACAATCACATCATCATGCCCCTCGCTAACGAGCGAGACAAATACACCCAAATTCGCTGGGGGATCGCTGATTTTCGCTCTCGGTTCGATCGCGATCCCGAAGGAATGTGGCTCGCCGAAACCGCTGTAGACTACGCCACCCTCGAAGTTTTAGTCGCTGAAGGCATCCGCTTCATTGTCTTAGCCCCCTCCCAAGCCGAACGCTGCCGCCCGTTCATCGGGCAAAACGAACAAGGGGAACCAGCGGAAAATTCCGAATGGCACGAAGTCGGCGGCGGCCAAATCGATCCGACTCGCCCGTACCGCTGCTATTTGAAACCAGAAATGCGGTTGATGGCTGACCACCAACTCTCGCCACTGAGCACGCACCATTTTGGCCGCAGACACTTCCAAAATTCCGAAGCCCCACCTGCCAATACTCCCTACATTGATATCTTTTTCTACGACGGCCCGATCTCGCGAGATATGGGCTTCAATGACGTTCTCAGCAGCAGCCACCACTTGGCCGGGCGCTTGGGTCAAGCAGTACGGGGAGACCACCGACCGGCTCAATTAATCTGCGTGGCGACGGACGGCGAAACGTTCGGTCACCACAAAAACAGTACGGAAAAATGCCTCGCTTACGCCTTCACAGAAGAGTTTCCCCGCCGCGGCTGGACGGTGACGAATTTTGCTCATTATTTAAGTCAAAATCCGAGCGCTTGGGAAGTGGAACTCAAACCTGTGACGGCCTGGAGTTGCTCTCACGGGGTTGATCGCTGGCAAGATGATTGCGGCTGCGGTGGTGGCGGCGAGTGGAACCAAAAATGGCGCCGCCCTCTCCGGGATACTCTGAATTGGCTGCGCGATCGACTGATTCCGATTTACGAAGAAGCGGGGCGCAAGCTGTTGTGCGATCCCTGGAAAGCCAGAGATGAATATATTGAGGTCATCCGCGATCGATCGCCCGCTAAGGTTGACAGTTTCCTCGAACGCCATCAAGTGCACCCCCTCGATGCCTCCGAACAGGTGGACGCCCTGCGACTGCTGGAAATGCAGCGCCACACCCTGTTAATGTTCACTAGCTGCGGCTGGTTTTTTGAAGAAATCTCGCGGCCAGAAGGAGTGCAAATTCTGCGCTACGCGGCCCGGGCGCTGGAATTGGCGGGCGAAGTTACCGGCGTCCAGCTAGAAAAGGATTTTGTTGCTCAACTAGCCCTCGTACCCAGCAACGTTGACTATTTCACAACAGGGGCCGAAGTTTACCGCAAACTCGTGGTGACAGCCCAAATTAGTCTCAGACAGGTGGCCGCCCACTACGCGATCAGTTCTCTGTTTGCCAAATATCCTCGCGAACAGCGAGTTTACTGCTATCAGGCCCAGCAGCAAGATTTCCAAATTCAGCGCATGGGCTCGATGACTCTGGCTGTGGGTCAATTGCAGTTAACCTCGGAAATTACGCGGGAAACAGAGATTTTTGTGTTTGCTGCGTTCCACCTCGGCGGCTGGGACTTCCACTGCTGCATTCAGCCTTTTGGCAGCCGCCGATCGTACACTATGCTCAAAGAGCGGTTGTTTGGAGTTATGCAAGAAGCTTCGGCGGCCCACGCGATTCTGGAAATGGTGCGGCTGTTTGGGGATCAGTCCTTTAGCTTGCGGGATTTATTCGCTGAGGAACGTCACCGGATCGTGCAGTTGCTGAGTCAGGAAAATTTGACTCGGTTGGATCAGCTTTACACTCAGGTTTACCGCGAAAATTACGGGGTGATGATGGCGTTCCACCGAGACGAGTTGCCGGTGCCGGTAGAGTTGCAGGTGGCTGCTGAGGTGGCTTTGGGACACCGCTGTTTGACGGCGGCCAAGGCCCTGGAAGTGGAAACGGAGGACATGGAGTCGCTGTTGGCCGAAATTGAGGCGATCGCCACTGAAGCCGGCCATCTCCGCTGTCGGTTGAAGGTTCCCGAAGTCAAGCAAATTTTGGAAAAGCTGGTTTGGCGCTCGCTAGACGCCCTGCTGCAAGCAGGATCGGGCGCGGAGGAGCGCTCCCCTGTCAAGTTGGAAGCTGAGATCCGCACGATCGAGCGTGTGATTGCGGTGGGCGATCGCCTGAGTCTGGGTTTATGTTTGGACAAATCGCAGGAACTGTATTTCGATTCTCTGTACAGCCAAATTGTGCCTCTGTGCTTGGGCTGGCTGCAACGGCAAGCTGGCTCGGCGGGCGAAAGTGCGGTCTATCCCGTTGCCTTGGATATCGCCCGACCAGACGGCGGCTGGGAGTTGTCTTCGATCCGGCAGTTGCTGGAGTTGGGTCAAACTCTGGCCGTTGATGTTGAGTGTTGGTTGAAGCAGTTAAATCGCTCGCTTGTCGATTAGCTATAAAATCAATTCCCGCCCTTGAGAATCAGCCCGATCGACCTTTTAAAGCCGATCGGGCTTGCGGGATCTACCCAGAATCGATCGGCATTTCGGCGGACGTGGATCGCGGCTGGGGATCGAAGCACCGACAGGGAAGCGCCAACTTTGTTTAAGTTTTCGCTCTACTTATGTGGGAAGATAAAAAGACTGTCCCCAAAGCGTATAGGTGTTCTGCACTTGCAGGCTTTGTAGAGTTTTGAAGAAAGAACACTAAGTTTAAATTTATGAAAGTTGGCGATCGCGTTTGCATTAAAAACTCTGTTGTTGTCTACCACCACCCTCAAAATCGCAGTCAACCATTTGATATTAAGGGTATGGAAGGAGAAGTCGTGGCGATCGTTCACGAATGGCACGGCCGACCTGTCAGTGCTAATTGGCCGGTTCTAGTACAATTTGACAAAAAATTTCGAGCTCACCTGAAAGAGGATGAAGTCGAATTGATATCTTCGGAAGTCTAGCTGTCTCAGAAGTTGAAGCCGGAGCCGAAAGACAATATCAAATCCCGTCAGTCGATTTTAGATTTTAGATTGACTCCAAAGATCAATCTGCGACCTTGAATTAGGGTCTAAAATTTTGGGCGGCTAACGACTCCTGCCGGAAAGCAAGTATCCGTTTTCAGGCGCGGGTCATATAGCTGTTGTACAGTTTGTAGTGAGGACTTCAGTTTTTTCGGTCGCTTTTAGTCGATGGGGGGACTAAACTCCTTACTACCAACCCTCTTTTTTATTTAATCATTAATTTTTCGACCGTCCGCGGCTGAACCAACCGAAGATATTCAAATCTCCCTGCATTTTCTGCAATTCCTGCTGATGCTGCTTGGCTGTAGCGTAATACCACTGGCAGTGAAGTTCTAGTTCTTGACGGTACTTAATTTCGTCGTAAAACTCGCGGACAATTTGGTGTCTCTGAAAAATTTCGGCCGCGGGAGTCGGTTCTGGGGCAATGTTTTGCAACTCGTGGGGCAGCATGATTGTTTGGGGGCGAGTGTGGCTAATATTGGCTGTAATGACTTTAAGCTAACACACTAAATCATAGGATTTGAGATTTGAGATTTGAGATTTGAGATCGTATCCCTGGGATTCGGAATTTTATCTGAGGAATTTTTTTATGGGCGGGTTCGCCCAGATATTTGATAAGTATAGACAAATTATATAAACCCGCCCCGCCCCTATAATTGGGATACAACCGGATTTGATATTAGTTTAAATTCTTCAATCTAAAATCCAAAATTTAAAATCTAAAATTCTGTTAAAGCCATCCCCGCAGACGATAAACGATTAAGCCGATGTATTCTTTCAAAGCTTTAGTTGACTGGTTTAACTGATAGGTATCCGGCAATAAATCCAGTGCGACCGCTTGCCAATTCCTTTGGGATGCTGCGATATCCTGCTGGGTTATCTGGAAGTCGGTTGGTGCGGCAATTGCTTTTATTCCCTGACGCTGGAAAATTAAGAGCGATCGAGTCATGTGCATCGCCGATGTCACTAGCAAAACCGGCCCTTTGATGCCTTTAGCATCTAAGATTTTCCGCACGTTGACGGCATTTTGATAAGTGTTGTTTGAATCGGGGTCTTGCAGAATTGCTGATGCCGGTACACCCATTGTTTGGGCAATTTCTGCCATGTCTGCCGATTCGGGAGGCCCGCCGCCTTTCCAATTTACTCTACCGCCGCTGAGAATTAGCAGGGGAGCTTTGCCTTGACGGTAAAGTCGGGAACCGTAGATTATTCGATCGCCCGCTTCACCTAATTCTACCCAAGGACGGGGAGGTAAAGCTGCTTTGACACCGCCGCCCAAGACGATAATCGCTTCAGCTTGGGGGAGTTCGGCGGTTGGCAAGTTTTGCCATTCGAGCGATCGAACTAACGATTTTGAAACCCAACCGCTACTTCCAAGCAGTAAAATAATTAGAGCCGCAGCAATTGGCGCCGCCGCCCTTTTCGGACGCTTCCAAAGTGTGATTAAAGCCGCCATCATTAACAGGCAACTTAACCCCAAAGGATAAACAAACAGTGGCAGCAGTTTCGACAGAAATACGAACATTCTATTGGGAATTTGGCATTGGAAGTACGCTCGCGTAGCCGAAGTATTGGGTATTGGGCCGAAGGGCATTAGTGACTGTTAACTGTTAACTAATGACTAATGACTAATGACTAATGACTAATGACTAATGACTAAAGCTAGCGACGATCCTCTGGCCCTGACAACCAGCCAAAGAATGTAGCAGCTTCACGCCTAGAGGTTTTGTTATATTTATGGCCGTCCGTTTGCACTACTTCTTTATCGAGGATAGCATCCGAAGTTTTATCCTTGGAACTTATATTCGGGTTGAGTATTAGTTCGTTGTGCCACCAAGCGACAATTAAACCTGCCGCTACGCCGCCGATGACACCAAGGCCGAGACTCATCGGCAGCGTACATCCTACTAAGCGAAACCCAACGGTAAACAACACAAACCATATCAGCGCGGGGCTAAACCCCTTGGAGTCTCCGGTAAATTTTGGCATGAGCTGCGAGTTGTGTTTGTAATAACACTGAAAGATATTGATAATATTAGCAGACAATCAAATTGGCAAAGGCGATCGAGCTGCAACTACTCCCCACAAATCAAGTTTAATTGTACCTCTAAGTCTTGCGCGGTATCTACAATCTTTACAGAAATTTGCTCTAATTCTGTAAAAGGTTCAAAAGCTGCTTGCTGCGAACTCAATAGTTCGGCTGTCGCGTCGGCAATATCGCCCCTGCGATGTTGCAGCCGTTCTCGCAAGACTTCAATTGGTGCCGTGCAGTAAATGATTTGCAGGGGCAAGCCGTGGGATTGAGCCTGATTAATTGCATCCGTTCTCAAGTTTTGGCGATCGAACTTTGCATCTAAAATCACATCCCAACCTCGGTCAGCCAGAATTATCCCCAACTCTAACAATCTACCATAAGTCTGTGCGGTCATTTCATCCGAGTACAAATCTTGTCCGCCGCGTTCATTTAAAGAAATCCCGCCTAAATGTTTGCGAACAGCATCGGATCGAATATGAATTGCCCCAGTGCGGCGAGCCAAATAGCGAGCTGCTGTACTCTTGCCAGAACCAGACAAACCGGACATCAAAGTTAACTTTCCCCGGCGCGGTTGTGTGTATTGCCAAGCCAGTTTATAATAATGAGCGGCAGTCTGTGAAATATCTACTTTTTGGGCTGTTGAAATAGCGGCATCGTCCAACATTAACGAAGTTACTTTCGCTCTAACATAAGCTTGACGGCTCAAATACAGAGGCAACAGTTGCAGTCCTTCCCAATCCCCTGTTTGTTCGATGTAAGTATTGAGAAAAGCATTGCCCAAGTCTCTGCGCCCCCGCGATTCCAAATCCATTACTGTAAAAGCCACATCGTACATCACATCAACAAAGCGAAAATCCTCGTTAAATTCAATGCAGTCAAACAGCAAGATTTTATCTTGCCACAATGCTATATTCCGCAAGTGCAAATCTCCGTGACACTCGCGAATTTTATTATTAGCAATCCGCAGGTTAAATAACTCTTGATTTTCCGCAAAAAACGTATCAGTATAATCTTTAGTTTCCTGATATTGTCTCTCAGTCTGCGGCCCGCCGATAAATTTTTGCGAAATCAGGTAATTGTTCTCTATGGCTTTGCGAATCTGACTGACTTCGCCAAATCTGCGAATGTAGCTATTACTAATTGCCGTTCTGTGAAATTTGGCAACTTCCCGCCCTAAGTCTGCCATAATTTGCTGGGTCAACAGTCCGCGCTCCAACAAACTAAGCAACAGCGAATCTTGAGGAAACTCCCGCATTTTCAGCACATATTCTACAGCAATTTCGGCGGAATTTATAGCAGGTAAGTTGCTACCTAATTGGAACGAATTGCCACTTTGAATAATGGGCAAAACTTCTAAATAAATTTCCGGTGCAGTGCGTCGGTTCATCAGCAATTCTTGGGTGCAGAAATGCTGCCTTTTCTCCAAGGTTGAATAGTCGAAAAAGCCAAAATTGACTGGTTTCTTTATTTTGTAAGTATAATCTCCTGTCAGCAGGACAAAGGAAGCGTGAGTCTGAATTAGCTGCACTGGTTCTGTCACCCCGTGCGGGTAAAAGCCGGGCTGCAACATTTGCTGAATCAGAGGTGGGAGACAAGTATCAGTCATATTGATTTTAGATTTTGGATTTTAGATTTTGGATTTTGGATTAGATCGATTTGGGCTTGGGGATTTAGATAAAGATAACTTAAAGAAAATAGATGTTGAGTTGAAGTCGATTTATTATAAAGTTGATAATTAGTGTAAACCAAAAATTACTAATGACAGAAAACAATCAAGATTCCCGCTCTGTGGATGTGTTTGGCGTGGGAAATGCCCTTGTAGACATCCTAGCATTGGTAGAAGATGAATTTGTACTCGGCCACGGGCTGAATCGCGGCGGGATGACGCTGATGAATTCGGAAACGCAGGGGGGGATTTTGCACGATTTAGAGCACAATTCGCTGCAAATGCGATCGGGGGGTTCGGCGGCAAATACGATGATTGGTTTGGCTCAGAGTGGCGGTAAAGCGTATTATTCGGGGAAGGTTGCTAAGGATACTAACGGGGAATTTTACCGGCAAGATTTGCTGGCGGCGGGGATTGATTTTAACGTGCATCCTGCTGAGTCGTCGCAGGAGCCCACGGGTACTTGTGTTGTGCTGACTACGCCGGATGCAGAACGCACGATGTGTACTAATCTGGGGGTTTCTACTACTCTGGCTGCGACTGATATTGATGTCGATCGCCTGGCTCACTGCAAGTACAGTTATGTTGAGGGCTATCTTTGGGATGCTCCCGATCCGAGAAAGGCTAGCATTGAGACGATGGAACAGTCTAAGCGTCTGGGTGTGAAGGTGGCTTTTACTTTTTCGGATGGCTTTTTAGTCGATCGATTTGCTGATGATTTTCACAAGGTGGTTTCGGAATACTGCGATGTAATTTTTTGCAATTCTGATGAAGTTCGGAGCTTTTTTAAGGAGGAATCTCTGGAAGAGTGCGCTCGGAAAATGAGCGAGATTTCGGATTTGGCTTTTATCACTAATGGGGAAAAAGGCTGCATGGTGGTGGAGAACAAACAGATTGTTGATGTGGCTGGATTTCCGGTAAAGGCGATCGATACTGTGGGTGCTGGGGATGCTTTTGCGGGCGGTGTTTTGTTTGGAATTACTAACGGTTTGAGTGCGGCGAAAGCAGCGCGCTGGGGCAATTATTTGGCTTCTTTGGTGGTGCAGATTCACGGGCCGCGTCTGGAGGGTTCTCAGGCTCATCTTTTGAGTGAGGTAATTTCTGGTTAGGAATTGAAAGGGGCGATCGCACTTTTTTGATTAAGGGCGATCGCTCTTTTTTGAACCGATCCATTGTGCCACAGTGGATGCAGATGAGAGAAGGGCGTGTTAAAATCAATAAAAGCTTAACTAATCGTACCTCAGATGGTAACAACCACATTGACTCCTCCTCAACAAAGTAGCGAGGAAAAACTAATTACTTTGACAGGCATTAAATGGCTAACATTTAAAGCGATAATGTCTGATGTCGCCGACAGTAGAGCGTGGAGAATTGCTTATGCTGAAGGAGTTTTAGAAATTAGAATGCCACTTACAGAACATGAAGAGCCCAAGGGCATGATCGAAAGCTTTGTAGAAGCTTTCGCAGACGCACTAGATATCGAGGTGAGAAAGCTAGGTGATCTTACTCTGGAACGGGAAGATTTAACTCGTGCTATTGAACCGGATAGCTGCTTCTACGTTCAAAATGAATCGGTAGTTAGAGGTAAAAGTATCAATTTACCCGCCGATCCGCCACCGGATTTGGTAGTCGAATCAGACTACACGAGTTCTTCTTTGAATAAGTTCTCAATTTATGCTTCTCTGGGGGTTCCTGAAATCTGGAGATATCGCAATCAATGTCTTCAAGTGTATCAATTGGTTGAGGGTAATTACGAAGAGAGGGAGAACAGTTTGGCTTTTCCGTTTTTGCCGATCGCCGAAATTCCGGGTTTGATAGAACAAAGTAAAAGTATTGGACAAAGGGCGGCTGTGCGTTTATTTCGGGACAGGGTTAGGGAAGTTTTGGCGCAGTGAGTTTTGGAAAGAGTAGGAATGGGCGATCGCACTTTTTTGCACCGCAGATGAACACTGACATGAAAAGACCGATCGCTATTGCTAAAATAAAATTTAACGACAGTTTATTTATCACCAGATTATGACTATCATTGAACAGATTTACGCGATCGTCAAAACCCTTCCCGAAAACCAAGCTAGCGAAATTCTCACTTTCGCTGAGTTTATTCGTGCCAAATACCTGAAGGAGAACCAATCCACCGACACAGTAGATTCTTTAACTCCTTGGACAGAATTGGTTGATTCCCTAGCTGGAACATGGGCAGAAGACTTTCCTACTCTGGAAGAGATTCGTGCCGAGTCGGCGGAAGACATCTTGCGCGAGAGCTTTTAGATGTACATTTTGGATACAAATACATTAATTTACTACTTCAAAGGACAAGGACAAGTTGCCCAAAACCTTGCCAATGTATCTCCTCAAGAAATTGGCATTTCCGCGATCGTCCTGTTTGAGTTGCAAGTGGGTATTGCTAAATCTACTTCGCCTGCAAAACGTACCCAACAACGTCAGCAACTTTTGAGCCGAGTTAACCTTGTTCCTTTCGATCGCGATTGTGCTCTTGCTGCTGCCACAATCCGCGCTCAATTGGAGGAACAAGGTACTCCCATCGGCCCAATTGATGTTTTGATTGCAGGGACAGCCACTTCGCTTCAAGCAACTCTTGTTACCCACAATGTTAAGGAGTTTTCGAGAGTTTTTGGACTTGCGATCACAGACTGGTATTGAATGTGTGGCATCAAGTGTGGCTTGTTCTTGCTCAATGATCCGACAGTAAATCCAGCATAACAGACGGGCGATCGCACTTTTGGTCGTAAGGGCGATCGTACTTTTTTGAACCACAGACGAGCGCTGGTTTTTGTCAATTTTGCAGAATGTATTGACTGATAATATTTTTGAGTTCTTGAGGAGCTTCTTTGGCAATCGCCGCTCCTAAATCTGGACGCACAACCCACCACCAAACCAGTTGTTCTAAACGATCGGGAGGATTTTCATTAGGACACAATTCGATCGTACTTTCATTGACACCAATAATGTTAGCACAAAGGTCATTAGCAATGCTAACACGAGCGTCTAGATTTTCAAACTGTACGATGTCTTGCCAGCTAATTTCATTGGGAATAGAATTGAGGATTGATTGGATATCTAGAGTCAGCATTAAACTGTTCCTCCGAAAGCTATAATAACTCTAATGCCAAAGTTTTGTTGTTCTGCAAAAGATTGAGTGCTGAGCCACCCTCTCACGGTTAGAGTATTCGTACCTGTTAATTCAGGTTGGACGGAGTTGTAGAAATTGGTAATTTCCTGATGAATTGACCCAGTACCGTGTTCTAGCCGGACGAGATTGCCTGTATTGTGTATTGCTTCTGCCCCGAATCTCTGTAAATTTGATGTTGTTTGCCCAACTATATGATGCCACGCTAACCCCGCTCCTGCCACCCCGATCGTTCTTTTAAATTCACCAAAAGTTTGAAAGCCTTGTCCGGGTGTTATGGGTGAGATGACTGTCCTTGATGCTAGTTCTCTAGCTAGTCGTCTCGCTATTTCTCGTCGAGTTTCGTCTGTCATTTATGCGAGTTAGCTTTCACTACTTTAATTGAATTTTACGATCGTTTATCACGCTTAAATCCCGATCGGCATATTCCGAAAAGTCACCCAAATCGTGTACTTCACCTTTAGCTGCTTGCGCGAGGCCGCACTTAACGGCGGCTAATACTTGGGGGTTTTGCCACAACCACTGCTCGCGATCGGGTATGTTGGCTATTGGATCTAATAAAATTTGTCCGGCTTCGTTGACGAGAACGCGATATTCTGTTGATTTGGGTTCGAGGTTTAAACTGAGGTGTCCTTGTGGATCTGTGCTGATTAAGTTTTTCAGAATCCAAAACATATCTTTCAGCTATTAAAAAGTTAGGTAAAACTCTCTAGGGTAGAGTTTTACTCAATTATAACAAATTAGATGTTGTTTGTCTGTTCTGATTTTAAGGGCGATTCCCTACGGGATAGCTCCGCACGCGCGTACTTTTTGTCGTAAGGGCGATCGATCTTTTTTGAACCGCAGATGAAGGCGGATGGATGAGGATGATGAATCCTTCAAATAAAGGTCAATTGATCTTTATTGAATGAGCCATCCAAAATCGCGAAGTATGTATCCTGTTTGAACAGTGTATATAAGTCTAAATCATTCTTTTTGCCCCATAACAGAGTCTTGTTATCGTCAATTTTTACGACTTCTAGATCGTCTTTAGTTAAGCCATTCAGCTTAATTTTAGTAACACCCCGCACATCACCAGTCGAAATAGAACCTAACTTACCTGTACGAAAGTTGGTAATCATATCAGCTCCATCACGACTTGTACTACCATCATCAAGTCCAAAGACTAAGGTATCATTGCCATTTCCACAATCAATGATGTCCTTGCCTTTTCCACCAATTAAAATGTCATCACCACCTTCTCCCAGGAGAGAGTCATTTCCATCACCACCATCCAAATAATCAGTCCAGTTACCACCACCACCCCATAGGGTATCGTTACCTTCTTCACCGATAAGAGTATCTTTACCATCGTTGCCTTCTAAACTATCGTTACCCTTACCTCCTTTAACTGTGTCGTCTCCTCTTGCACCAAAGATAGTGTCGTTATCATCGCCACTATCAATGACATCGTTGTCTTTTTCACCATTGATGAAATCCTTGCCTAAACCGCCAAAGATAGTGTCATTTCCCCGTTCTCCTCTGATGTAGTCATCTCCCTCACCACCATCCAGGCTATCGGCTGAAGCATCACCACCCCCCCATAGAGTATCGTTACCTTCTTCACCGATGAGAGTGTCTTTACCATCGTTGCCTTCTAAGCTATCGTTGCCTTTACCTCCAATAACTCTGTCCTCTCCTGTCGCACCAAAGATAGTGTCGTTATCATCGCCACCATCAATGAAATCGTTGTTTTGTTCACCATTGATGAAATCCTTGCCTTGATTGCCAAAGATAGTGTCATTTCCCTTTTGTCCTCTGATGTAGTCATCTCCTTCACCCCCTACAAGACTATCGGCTGAATCATCACCACCACCCCATAGGGTATCGTTACCTTCTTCACCGATGAGAGTGTCTTTACCATCGTTGCCTTCTAAACTGTCGTTACCCTTACCTCCAATAACTGTGTCGTCTCCTGTTGCACCAAAGATAGTGTCGTTATCATCGCCACCATCAATAAAATCGTTGTCTTGTTCAGCATTGATGAAATCGTTGCCTGAACCGCCGTAGAGGGTATCATTTCCTGAGCCGCTGAATATTTCATCATTTCCCGAGTCACCATATAACTTATCCTTGCCAAAGCCATTAAATGTAGCGTTTTCCGTAATACCCAAAAGAGAGTTTCTGTCAAATATACCGGCATCTAAGTTATCACCCCCAGTGCTGCCATAAGCTATATCGTCATTCTGAAGATTAGCATCTTTAAGAAACAATAATTTTGGTTCTGTATTGGGATCGTTATTGTTGAAATTTTGAAACTTAAAAAATTCGTTTTTGTAAGCCGTAGCTACAAGTATTGCTTCATTTCCTCCGTATGTATTTTTTTTCCACTCTTTGTGTTCGCCAACACCTAGCTTGAAAAGTGAGCTAATCTCACCAGGAGTTTTGAGCATATTTCTGTACAGATAGACAATGTTACCATGACTATCAGTCGCAAGAAAATCCTCAGTACCATTCGGCCTTTTAAAATCTATGTAAATAGACTCGTTAGCACTTGTAGCATAATCAGATGATCCAGTTCCATCAGTTGAAGCAACATCACCCCAAAATGCCCTAGAAAATTTAGAGACAGAACCAAACTCAATCGGGTTCTGACTGCCAGCCTGATCGGCATCTAAATCATATAAACCAGATTGCGGCAGGTTGCCACCTAAAAGAGCTGCTGGATCTAGGGCAATCAGACTGTTGACGCGCTGTTCTTGATCAATATTTGGATTTTGACGATATTGAGGATCTGATTCTTGCTCGGGTTCTGTGTTTGAGAGAATAAATCCAATTTCAGATGCGACATAACTTCCCAAACTGTGTCCAATAAGGTTCAAGTTTTTACTATCTATTTTCCAATCATTTTTGAGTTTTTCAACTGCAAATTTAGCAACATCGTGAATCCATCCTGCCGATCGAGCGGGCAACAATAAGTTGTTAGCAGCCTCACTCCAATCTAGAACTATTACTTGTTTCTTTTGATCGTTAATTGTTTTTGCCAAGGCAGCCATCTTCCCTCGATCTAGAGTAGTATCTGCATTCCCATGAATTACGACATATGTCTCTACATTTTTTACCGAGGTAGTTGGAAATTCATCTGGTTTTTCGTCATTATCTGTATCTTGAAAAAGACTGATTGTAACTTTCTTTTCAACTTTCTTACTATCGATAGTATTGTCAATTTGTCCTGATAAGCTGTTTCGCATTTAAATTGTGATAATAGCATTTCCTTTGTTTTTAAGTTTCCGTCCCCATTTGATAACCAA
>NZ_JAUBSF010000096.1:0-24793 GCF_036704615.1 Microcoleus sp. K4-B3 | reverse complement strand
ACTTGAACGGGTTAATTGGAAATCAGAGACAAGCTGCCTGAGTATAATTACTCACTACAAAAGTGACATACTCCCAATCTGCTTTGTGTGCGATCGCCCGCGACAACTTCATTTTGACAGCGAATATTTGCTCCACGCAGAAGGTCAACCAGCGGTTGAATTTGCTGACAAGTTCAGCGTATACTGTTATCGCGGCGTGCGACTGCCGGAAACAATCGGTCAAGTTCCGCCTCAGTCTTGGCAAGCTTCATGGCTGTTAACAGAAGATAATGCCGAAGTGCGGCGAGTTTTGATTCAGGCGATCGGCTATCCGAGAATTTGTCAAGAATTGCAAGCAACCGAATTGGATACTTGGCAAGAATATACTTTGTTGAAAATTGATAATAATATTGACTTAGAGCCAATTTATTTGTTAAAGATGACTTGTCCGAGTACGGGACACGTTCACGTTTTGCGAGTGCCGCCGGAAGTGCGATCGGCTAAAGAAGCGATTAGCTGGGTAAATTGGGGAATAGATCCCGAAGAATTTCAAGTGCAAACTTGACCGAAAAGTTTAGAGTGTTGAGTGCGCTAGTTGACTGTTAAAGAATTACAGCGCCACAAAAGCAGCGTTCTGCACAAGTCCAGAACAATTAAAAAATGTAGATTTACAGCCCGCACTTGGTACTATGTACTCTGGCAGCTAAAACCCACAACTTCAAATCGACATGAGCCAGCATTCAGACCGCATTGCCCCTCACGGCGGCATCCTGGTCAACCGCATTGCCACATTAGACCAAAGACAAGAATTTTTCGACAAAGCAGAAGTATTGCCGCGAGTTCAGCTTTCGGACCGATCGATCTCCGACCTGCAAATGATCGCGATCGGCGCCCTGAGTCCCCTCAAGGGGTTCATGAACGAAGCGGATTATCGATCGGTCGTCAAACAAATGCGCCTCTCCAACGGCCTCCCTTGGTCGGTTCCCATCACCCTCTCGGTAACAGAAGCAGTCGCAGACACCCTCACAGAAGGCACTTTAGTGCGCCTCGACTCACCGGCGGGCGAATTTTTAGGCATCTTGGAACTCGCAGAAAAATACCGCTACAGCAAAGAAGAAGAAGCCCTCAACGTCTACCGCACCGACGACCTCAAACACCCGGGCGTCCAAGTAGTAGACAAATCCGGGCCCGTTAACCTCGCAGGCGATGTTTTGCTGCTGGAACGCGAACTAGACGCCCGGTTTCCCGAATACCAAATTGACCCGGCGAAATCGAGAATGCTGTTCAAAGAAAAAGGATGGAAAACCATAGTCGGTTTCCAAACCCGAAACCCCATCCACCGGGCACACGAATACATCCAAAAATGCGCCTTAGAAACAGTAGACGGCTTGTTCCTGCACCCGCTAGTGGGGACGACAAAAGATGACGACATCCCCGCTGACGTGCGGATGCGCTGCTACGAAATTCTCCTAGAAAAATACTATCCAAAAGATCGCGTAATTTTGGCAATTAATCCGGCGGCGATGCGCTACGCCGGACCGCGAGAAGCAATTTTTCATGCTTTAATCCGCAAAAACTACGGCTGCACTCACTTTATCGTGGGGCGCGATCACGCTGGAGTTGGCGATTATTACGGCACTTACGATGCCCAATACATTTTTGACGAATTTGAGCCGGGAGAATTGGGAATTGTGCCGATGAAATTCGAGCACGCTTTCTATTGCACGCTGACGGAACAAATGGCTACAACTAAAACAAGTCCCAGCACTCCCGAACAGCGGGTGCATCTGTCGGGAACCAAAGTGCGGGAAATGCTGCGCGCTGGAAAATTGCCACCGCCGCAGTTTTCTCGGCCGGAAGTCGCCGCCGAATTGGCCAAGGCAATGAATATTTTCAGTTACGAGATTTAAGTCTTGAACCTTGGTGTTGGCGGTATTTTGAATAGTTTTTAATTTTGAGTTTTGAGTTTTAAAGTGGAAATTTTAAACTTAAAGCTCAAAAGTTAAAACTTAAAAACTCTCTTAATACTAAACATTTACAATCTAATTAATTTCGCTCAAATTATTGAGGGGAATTAAACTTAAAATTCAAAACTTAAAATTAAAAGCTATTTAAAAATGGGACTGAAGCGGCGGGAATTTTTGCAGCAAGCTGGCCGAGTGCTAGCCGCCATCGGAATCAGCGAGACCTTGTGGCTGCGGTTGGGCGATCGCTACCTCCAAGCCTTAGCCCAGCCGACAGCCAGGAAATTGGCTTTGTTGGTTGGCGTTGACAAATATCCAGACTCGCCCCTGCGCGGCTGCCTCACGGATGTGGAATTGCAGCGGGAACTGCTGATATATCGGTTTGGGTTTGTGCCGTCTGACATTTTGACTTTGACTGACGCTCAAGCTACCAGGGACAATATCGAGACGGCTTTTGTGACTCACTTGACTCAACAAGCAAAACCCGGTGACGTGGTAGTTTTTCACTTTAGCGGCTGCGGTAGTCGAGTCAGTTTGGCTGAGTCTCCCGGAATAATGCAAAACAGTTTGGTGCCGGCGGATGATGTTTTGCCACTGTTAGCAAACCGGGCGGTGAACGATATTTTAGAGGAAACGCTGCTGCTGTTGGTGCGATCGCTCGCGACAGAAAATGCGATCGCCATCCTCGACACCAGCTACACCTATCCGGGTTTCCGCAAAAACGGCAACTTTCGCATTCGCTCCCGTCCCCGCCCCACCGTCGGCGAGCCAAGCCTCGCAGAATTAACGTTCGCCGAAGGCCTCAAATCCAGCCCAAATCTCCGTCCGGCAGCCGCCGTACTTGCTGCGGGCGCGAATTCCCAACTCGCCGCCGAACAAGAGTGGAACGGATTTACCGCAGGTTTGTTTACCTACGCCCTCACCCAAACTTTGTGGTGGGCAACTCCCGCTACCAGCTTCAGCGTCAGTTTCAGCCGCGCTGCGGGTACAGTCGAGCAAATGACGGGGTTATCGCAGCAACCGCAAATTCGCCCTCAGGATTTAACAGCCGCGCCGACGGTGAATTTTTCAAATTTAATGTTGAATTCCCCTGCATCTGACGGCGCTGTGACGGCGGTGGAAGACGGCGGCAAAACTGTGCAGTTGTGGCTGGGCGGGTTGTCGCCCGGAGTTTTGGAGTGCTGCGGGGGTTCTGTGTTTGCTGTGGATTCCTCGGAGGGCGCGAGGCTTTTGCTGCGGGGACGCACGGGCCTTTCTGCTAAAGCCCAAGTTTTAGACAAGCCCTCACGAACAGACGGCCAATTAACAGTCGGCGAACTTGTGAGGGAAGAAATTCGGGTATTGCCGCGAAACATCGGTTTGACAGTAGCTTTGGACTCGGGTTTGGAACGCATCGAGCGCGTGGACGCTACCAGTGCTTTCGCGACTGTGCCACAAGTTGTGGCGGTAGGGAGCGAGCAACCGGCTGACTGTCGGTTCGGCAGAGTCCCGGAAACGACTTTAGCCGAAACAGTCTCGCCTCACGAGCCTGCTTTGTCTCAAAGCCGTTACGGTTTGTTTTCTTTGGCTCAAATGCTGATTCCCGATACTGAGGGCGACGGGGGAGAAGCAGTCAAGGTGGCGGTGCAGCGCTTGACTCCGCAGTTGAAAGCACTGCAGGCGGGGAAGTTGCTGCGGCTGACTACAAATGAGGGGTCTTCGCGCCTGAAAGTGCGGGCGGTTCTGGCAACTCTCGCACCGCAAGCGCGGGCTGTGGCGCAGCGAGAGCCGGTGCGGGCCGGCGGTGATTATCGGCTGGAACCGCTGAGCGGGGAAAGTGAGAAATCGGCAAGCGCTCATATACTAAGTTTGCCAGAGGGCAGCCGAATTCGCTACAGGTTGTATAACGAAGGCGATCGCCCGGTTTACTTTGCGGTGTTTTGCTCGGACAGCGCGGGACGGCTGTCCGTGCTCGGCGCTGAGGGCAAAGATGCTGTGGGGGGAATGTCGCGGGCGATCGCTCCTGGGGAGAATTTGACCGTGCCGGCGGCTGGGGCGATCGGGTGGGCGGTATCTGGACCGATCGGACTTGCGGAAACTCTAATTATATTTAGTGAGAATTCGTTCGATCGAACTCTGGCTGCAATGGAAATGCAGCAAACCAGGGATGCCCTGCCAATTCGAGTGTTGTTGAATCCTTTAAATGTGGCGCGGGCTGTGCTCGAAGATTTGCACGCGGCTAGCATTCCAGGCGTGCAGAAAGTGGGGATATCGACGGATGATTTGGCTTTGGATGTGAGTGTTTGGGCAACTCTGAGTTTTGTTTATCGCGTGGTTGGGAATGGGTAATTGGGAATTGGGGAATGGGGCATTGGTAATAGGGAATTGGGAATGGGGCATTGGTAATGACAACAGTCAACCGTTAACAGTCAACAGTCAACCGTCAACAGTTAACAGTCAACTGATATCAATTCCGGCTGCGCCGGAATGATATAGAGGACACGGCAGTGCCGTTTCCCTACCGTGATTTATTGTAGGGACACGGCACTGCCGTGTCCTGATTTCGGGTTATATTAATTCCGGTGCAACCGGACTTGATATAACAACTAACAACCAACCAATAACACTAACTACTTACTGCTGACTGATAAAGCTTTTCTACCATTTGAGCCAAGCGTTTCATTGCAGTTTCAATCTCATCATCTGTTGCAGTCAAACTGATGCGTAAACACTCGTGCTTGTGCTGCCAATCTTCCCGCAAACCGGGGAAGAAAGAACTTCCCGGCACGACAATGACGCCGACTTTCTTCAACTCTTGATACAGTTCCCAATCAGTCATTGGCAAATCTTTCAGCCACAACCACGCGAAAATAGCTCCTTCACCCCGGTGCAAGAACCACGGCAAATCATTCGGCATTGCTTGTTCTAGAGTGCTTTCTACGATCGCAAATTTACTTTGATAGTACGGCCGAATTACGTTGATGGAGATGTCGGCAAGAGCGCCGGAAGCAATAGCCCGAGTTGCGATCGCCTGTCCGTATCTCGGCGAATGAATGCACATATTAGTCTGAAAAGATTCTAATATTTGAATGATTTTTTCATCGCCGATCGCAATTCCGATTCTTTCTCCCGGTAATCCGGCTTTCGACAAACTCATGCAGTGCACAATATTGCCGCCAAAAATCGGCGTCATTTCAGTAAAATTCAAGGACGGAAAGGGAGGGCCGTAGGCGGAATCAACGAACACCGGCACGTCGAAAGCGGCCGCTAAATCGGCAATTTTCTTAACTTCGTCGTCGGTGAGAACGTTGCCGGTGGGGTTGCAGGGACGGGAAAAAATGACGCAACCGGTGGTTTGGTCGATCGACAGTTGGCTGAAATCCGGGCGGTATTTGAACCTGTGAGCACCCGCATCAATATCGAGGGTGGGTTTGCAGGCGACTACCGCTTCGGGAATCAAGCTAACGCCGCCGTAACCCGTGTAGTCTGGACTCAGCGGTAAAACAATATTTTTAAGGCTACCCCCCCTAGCCCCCCCTTCGTAAGGGGGGGATTGATTGGCCGTTGCCCCCCCTTGGTAAGGGGGGGATGGGGGGGGTGCGGTGTAGCCGCCGAAAGCGTTGGCTGCGTAGAAGTAGATCGATTGACTACCGGGAGTAATTAAGATATTGCGATCGGTCAAATTCAGTCCGTAACGCTGGTTAAAATCCGCCAGTACCGCATCGATAAACGGCTGATAACC
Organism: Microcoleus sp. K4-B3; assembly: GCF_036704615.1. NCBI lineage: Bacteria > Bacillati > Cyanobacteriota > Cyanophyceae > Oscillatoriales > Microcoleaceae > Microcoleus > Microcoleus sp. K4-B3. Next base: position 19,129 of record NZ_JAUBSF010000096.1, on the reverse strand, counting down.
TTGACTGGAACCGTAGCGACAAACCACCTCGCCGTATTCCGGACTCGCCAAAAGTTCCGCAGTGCAGTCGCGCCACAACTGCTCGACTTCCGGCAAAATCACCGGATTTCCGGCGCTCAAATTGATAAACTGCTGCCCGCTGCCGGCTCTGAGAGTTTCAATAATATCTTTCATAATTGCCCGAACTCCCGTGAGGTGGGACATCTGAGCGCCAAATTGAGTTAGGGCAGGGTTCATAGCAAATGCAGCGACAATGATAGAAGTTTACAGTTTATCTATAATAACTCCAGTCGCAGGCGTTAGCGTAGCTTGGCTGGGGCATGGGTTGTCTATCGAGCGTCTGACTAATTCAATAAACTCGATCGCACAGCGTTTTGTTTCTTCCCCTGTACGCGCGCCGGAGCATAAGATTCAGGGCATTTGTGGAGTCCGATCGATCGAGCGAACAGTGTTTTTTGCCTGAAAATTCGCGAACAGGCAGTATTATCAAATTCAAGAGTTTTGGTGGGATTTCGCGCTACACCAGATGAATTGCCGAGACTTGACAGCAGCCATTGGGGAATCTAAGATTAGCAGCAGGGCCCGATCGCAACAGAATTTTATTGGCTCCGGTTACTGCTATAATTGCAGATTTAATCCAGCCTCAAGCATCAGATTTGTTGCTATCTTATTATCACGATTCGCGGTTTGCTGACAGCGGTGCATTTCATCATCACTCCGACTAAAGCCAAGATAGCTCGTAACGTCACCCTTTGAGTGGCGTTACATCAAAAATGTATAAATCCAAATCAAAATTAACTGCCGTCAAATTTAACAAAACAATGACACACTTTCCACTGACAGAATACGAGAAACTTACAGATCCTAAAGCCAAAGCAGTGTACGAAGAAATCTTGACAGACTTGGGGTTTGGCATCGTCCCCAACCTGTTCAAGTCAATGGCAATCAACCCTAACATATTAGAAGCAAATTGGAAAAAATTCCGGGGAACCATCCTGCAAGGAGACTTACCCCGCACCCTTAAAGAAATGGTCGGCGTCGCTATTTCCCAATCAAATAATAGCGAGTACGCTCTCCAAGTTCACCTGCACGGATTGTCAGCGTTGGGGATGAGCGAAGAAATCCTGCGAACCCTAGTTTCTGACTTTGCCAACTGCCCTTTGCCAAAACGCGATAAAGCCGTAATTACCTTTGGCTTGCTGGCTGCTACAAAACCCCTGGAAATGACAGAATCTGATTACCAAAACCTGCGGGATTTAGGGCTAGATGATTCTGAAATATTTGAAATTATTGCGACAGCAGACTTGTTTAGCTGTGTCAACCGATATACAGATGCCATTGCGCTTGAAATAGATGCTTTGTAATCTATATTTTATACCCCTACTATGGGCGAGCGGCTAGAAGATCTAGATCGAGAAGAACTTCTGTTGACAGCCCGCCGTTTGTTAGCAGAAGCTCAAGCGCTTTCCATCCGCATTTCCGCCGTCAACGAAGTTGCCACAGCCATTAACCGCACCCTAGATCTCAACGAGATTTTGCGGGTAGTAGGCAAGCAAGCCAAATGGCTGCTCGACTTTGAACACTGTAGCGTTTGCCTGCACAGCACTAACGCTTGCACAACCTTATTTGGCCCGCATATCCCTATAGATATTGCAGCCCTCCCACAGGGCGGCCCTATTAACAAGGCTTTCAAAACACGTCAACCTCAATTAATTCAAGAAGCGGGTGCTACTGCTATTTTATCCCCCTACGCTTCGCAAATTATCATTCCCTTGGAAAGCGAAGGTCAGGTTTTAGGGACAATTAATTTTGCCACAACCAAGCCGCGAGCTTACACTCTAGAAGACTTGCGGATTGGCTATCTTTTGGCTTTGCAACTATCCTCAGCCATCCGCAATGCTGAGCGCTTTAAAGAGATAAATAGCCTGTATTCCGAGCTCGATACCGAAAAGCACAAATCTGACCAGCTACTGTTGAACGTGCTCCCGGTTGAAATTGCCGAGGAACTCAAAAATAACGGCAAAGTGGAACCACTTTATTATGATTGCGTATCTGTTTTATTTACTGACTTTCAAGACTTTACTCACTTATCTGAAAACATGACGCCGCGAGAGTTAGTTGACGAACTAGACTACTGTTTTTCTTATTTCGATCGCGTGATGGATAAATACTCTATGGAAAAACTGAAGACTATTGGCGACAGCTATATGTGTGCTGCGGGAATTCCTACGCATCGCCCAACACACGCCTTTGACGCTGTACTTGCTGCCCTAGAAATTCGACAGTTCATGGATTTGCGAAAAATGCAGAAAGCTCAACAAAATATTACTTATTGGGATATCCGCATTGGCATTCATTCAGGTCCAATACTTGCTGGGGTAATTGGCAATAAAAAGTTTGCCTATGATGTCTGGGGAGATACAGTTAATACTGCATCTCGGATGGAATCTTCCGGCGTAGCTGGAAATATCAATATCTCTCAAGACACGTTTGAATTAGTTCGAGATTTTTTTGAATGCGAATACCGAGGAAAAATTTATGCTAAAAATAAGGGCGACTTAGATATGTATTTGGTTCGCCATCTTAAATAATTTTGGGAATGGCTAATTGCTAAGGGAGGAAAGCCAACCGAGCCTTTATACCATTTTAAGTTTTAGATTTTAGATTATAAAATTGGGCATGACTGATGACAATCATGGTTGGGTTCACGGATCTACAGTTGCATTCTTTTTAACTGGTGTTAGTAGAAATAAAACTCAACTATGAAGGTAAAATATATTGCTAGAAGTTTTTTCTCAGGAAATCGGTATTGTATCGCTGTGCCCCCAAGCTATATTAAAATGATCGAGTTGTAGATTTTAATTTTTAATTATTTATGCGTATTTGGCAAGCTGATTTCTACCGCCGCCCTGTCCAAGACGAAACTGGCAAACCACTGTGGGAACTCTTAATTTGCGACTCGGAAGGAAGTTTTCAATTTAGCGCTATTTGTCGCCAGGGGGCCGCAAATTCTAATTGGCTAGCCTCGCAGTTGCAGCAGCAAGCTCAAACCCAAAATTTGCCCGACTTGATTCAAGTATTTAGACCTCAGTCTCTGGGCTTAATCGAAGCTGCGGGCAAAGTTTTGGGCGTCAAGGTAGAAGCGACTCGGCGCACTGCCCCTCTGAAATTCCTGCTGCAACAACGCGCAAAAGAATATTCGAGTATGCCTAATTATACAGGTGAAACTTACAGTGCGATCGCCCTCGACTCGCCGCCGCCCGTACCCTTATCCGAAAACCTCTGGGGCGATGGCTGGCGTTTTGCTTCCCTACCCGCCGGCGACATTGAAGATGCTTTCCAAGGGCGTCCCCTGCCAATTTTGGAAATGCCAGAATTGCTGTTACCGCTGAATTTGGGCTTGGCGTCAACAGTACCCGTACCGGGAGTTGTGATTGACGGCGGACGCCAGTCTATGCGGTTGGCTAGATGGCTTCAGGATGCCAAACCTTTTGCTTTGAATTATATCGCTGGAGAACCCGACGGATTGATATTGGAAGCTGGGTTAGTAGATAGGTGGATTGTGGCTACTTTTGAAGATAGCGAGGTGAAAGCAGCGGCCAAAATTTACCAACAGCGCAAGCAATTAAGTAAAGGATTACATTTTTTGTTAGTGCAGCCCGATGATAGTGGCATGACTTATACAGGCTTTTGGCTGCTGAATTTTGATCGATAAGATGTAAATAATATTATTTGTGATGTTGCTCAATAGCGCGCCGCAAAATAGTAAAATACAGCCCGAACTCAGTTCCAGAAGAGACAGACTCAAACACAACTTTTAAAACAGCTTCTGGAGCTAGCAAGAGATCGTGCTGCAAATTTATTCTACAACTAAAATCAATCCGTTTTGGATACCCTGACACACTCGGTTGATGTGAACATGATCGTTTTGGTCGATCCCGTCGAGGACTGCTGACTTCAGCAGTCGTCTGTCAAGGGGGGTAATTTGGCGAAAAGCAAAGATGCGCTGGACGATCACCTCGATCGAGATTGTGGGGAGGTTAGCAGAACTGACTGTCATGGTCTTAACACGCTACAAGTAGATAACAGAACTGTGTACCTTTATTTTTAAAGATTTCGTGAAGTCATACTGTGATTAATATCACATACTTTTTGTGACAATATAGTGTATGTTGGGTGACTTTTGTCACGAAATCTTCAATTATCTTTACGCCAACTTAACGGTGGCCCGATAGAATCACTCTTGTAAAACTCAGGAAGATGGTAAAAATGGCACAAGCAAAAATCGGAATTATCGGCGGCAGCGGTTTGTATAAAATGGAGGCCCTCAAGGATGTTGAAGAGGTAAAAATTGATACACCTTTTGGAGCGCCATCGGATGCCGCAATTGTGGGAACTTTGGACGGTACGCCCGTAGCATTTCTGGCTAGACACGGCCGCAACCACACTTTTTTGCCCTCAGAAGTGCCTTACCGGGCAAATATTTATGCCATGAAGAGTTTGGGAGTGGAGTATTTAATCTCAGCGTCGGCGGTTGGTTCTCTGAAAGCAGAGGCGAAACCTTTAGATATGGTAGTGCCGGATCAGTTTATCGATCGTACAAAAAATCGAGTTTCTACCTTTTTTGGAGAAGGAATTGTTGCTCACATCACATTTGGCGATCCGGTTTGCGGCGAATTGGCTAAAGTATTGGCAAGTGCGATCGAATCCTTGAACCTCCCCGACGTTACCCTCCACCGGGGCGGCACCTACGTCTGCATGGAAGGCCCCGCATTTTCCACAAAAGCAGAATCCCACCTGTACCGCAGTTGGGGGGCGACAGTCATCGGGATGACAAATTTGCCCGAAGCAAAATTAGCCAGAGAAGCAGAAATTGCCTACGCAACTTTAGCATTAGTCACAGACTACGACTGCTGGCACGAAGATCACGACAGCGTAACTGTAGAAATGGTAGTTGCCAACTTGCACCGCAATGCAGCAAATGCCCAAAAAGCCATTCAAGAAACAGTCCGGAGGTTAACAAAAAATCCCCCCGTTTCCGAGTCGCATTCTGCTTTGAAATATGCAATTCTGACTCGGCTGGACAAAGTGCCGGCGGGCACTAAGGAAAAAATGGGTTTGCTATTGCAGAAATATTTGTAATTAGTCATCGGTTTCGTGCCAATAAATGCCACAATCTTGAGCGATCGCATACTATCCGTCGGGGTCATGTCAACTATCTAATCGTGAAAGTAATTTTACGATTAGATAGTTGACATGACCCCGATAAATGATTAATAATTGCTAGAAATTCCTCTCGTGTGAGAACAGTTGGCAGAGAAACACTTCTTTTTGGGTAGTCCCATTCGTAACAAGTTAAGCTTGTATGCCAGTTGTCAAGGGGATTTCAGAAGAGGTATCACAGAAAAATTGCTCCCGGCCTCGCTGTCGCTCGGGGAAAGGTGCAACAATTAACTTAACATTGGGCTTTCGTTGAGATTTAACAATACCTAAATCTTGGTTTTCTGGCGCGGCGAAATACTTTGGAGGGTCAGTTGCCTTACCTTGTTGATGAGCTACATAAAAATGGTAAAGACCCCGGTAAATCATTTCTAATGAAATCGAATCTATTGGTAAAGAGAGTTGGTCAGCAACGGCATCACCTAAATCGACCAAGAGCGCATAAAATATCCAAGTCCCCCAAATTTGAAGCTGAATGCCGCCATCGAGAACCCGTCCACAAATAACTTAAGCCCAAGAGTCTTTTGACGGTATTAAAAGCATCTTCAATCCTCCAGCGCCTGCGATATAAATCTGCCACGACGTAGGGAGGTAATACATGAGGATCTAGTACGCTTGTCAAATAAGTATGCCAAATCTTACCTGAACGAACTTCAATCAGACGTAAGGTGATAAATGGAGTTTTTGCAGTTCCTGACCCCAGACGAATCCGACTATCTCGCAGGTCGTAACTCTTGGTAAATACTTGTTCTAATTTAATTGATGCTCCTTTTTTTAAGCGAGTAATTAAGTGGATATCTCGTTCAATTAATTTGAACCAAAAGCTAAAATGATAAAATCCTCTATCCAGTAAGAGTAAGGTTTGAGTTGGCACCAATTGCAGGATATTTTCTTCCAGCTTCACATCATAAGCTCGCTTGATTTTCCAGAAACCAAACTTCAACAGGTAGCCTGGTCATTAAATCTATGACTGTTGCCATTTTTCCTCCCAACTGCCCTCGCGGTATATCTTTCAGACTTTTGAGCTTGCAAAACAATGCTTCGAGCGTCGCAGCTCTCTACTATCCAAATTCTCGAAAATTTGCTCAAGGCAAATTAAATGCTTTCTGGTAGAGGTCGTTGGTTTCTCTTGTACCAAGCAGTTCTTAAACTTGGTAATAAATTTTTGAATACTCCCTCAAATAAGCAAGCAGGAAAACTTAAAAACCTTTGAGACATTGCTTGTTGAGTAACTGTCGTAGGTCGGCACCACAAAAAACCTTTTCTTGCTAGCATTCTTGTGAGTTCTGTCACAAAGGCCGCGTCTCGCCACAGCAAGGTTAATACTGCTGCTACCATCAACGGTAAGTTGAGAATTCTAAGCGAATAAACCCAGTTGACGGTAGTAATTTTCTTGTGAGGTGATGGCCGGCGTTAGTAAGGCAGATAGTTGCGAGGCGATTACCTCTTCTTCCACCATTGGCCTGTGAGTTTTTTTGGCGTGGTCACGGTTGGTTTTTTGACGTGCAGGCCATATTTGCTGACCTACACAATCGCTCAATTATTTGTCAATTCTATCAGTTGATAATACCAACGCCCGCAACTATTATCGATCGCCCGCAACTATTATCGATCGCCCGCAACTATTATAGATCACCCGCAACTAGAGCGAGCGAACAACTTATTAATAATAATAATCGCTGCCGGTGGGAGAGTCCGCCGTCGCCGGACTCTCCCACCTTTACCCCTTGTTTGATTATCATTATTATTCAATTATATTTCTACACAAAGGGGTATTGACAAAATCTACTTCATTTTAACTTGTTACCAATGGGGTAGTCCTGCATAGTCAGGATAATTAAGGGTTTTATTTAATAGATAAATTGGCGTTATAGCTATGAATAAAATACCCAATAGCTCCAATATGATTGGAGAGTTTTTTAGAAAATGAAAGGGTTTTTCTTGCCAATCTAGATATTCTTTGTCTCAGGGTATTATTAAATCTTTCTATATAGTTTGTCTGACCACTATCCTTTCCTACTGCTCTCTGTCTTTTTTTCGGAAAAACTATTCCATAAGAAAGGACAAAAGTCTGTATAACTGACAGCACATTGACGATATACTGCCGGCAGTGAATTCCAAAGCCCTCGATCACCATCTTTATCTCTTTGGCAAATATATACTCCTACAATTTCTTTAGTCAAGACATCAATTGCTAACCAAATCCACTGCTTATTACCCTTATTTCCTACAAATGAATGACCGCATTTCATCGCATTGAATTGTTAGCTGACCCCTTTTTTTTGATTTCACTTCCACTTGTCTTTTGACGGCTCCTAATTTTTTATTAACATAGTATTGTAGCCACCTTGGTTAAACCCCCGTCGCCCGCTTCTATCCCAGCCAGAGATATCTTTTCTAATAAAAGTCTATCTATCAATTCTCTTGTTTCTTCCTCCACCGGCTGATGTCTGGGAGCCATGACAAATTGTCTGTCACAATCTCGACATTTAAAGTTTTGTTTACCAGTGTGAGTGTGACCATTTTTCACAATATATTGAGAATTGCACCTGGGACATTTCATAAGCTAAAAGTTAAGGCAGATTTAATAAGTAAATTATAACAGGTAATCCTGACTATGCAGGACTACCCAAAGGGGAAGGGTTGCCGGGGCTGTTTTGGGTTTATTTAGATGCTTTAGGGCTGATTGGGGCTGGCTATGGGGATTTTCCCTTCATTACCTTTAAGCCCGCCCAAAAACGGATACCGTGCCACGTACTCCTGTTGTGGAGAGATCAAAATTTTAGACTTTTGTTCAAACTCCCAGATTCATCTGTGGAGTAAATCTCAAATCTAAAATCGTTCGACTGAGCGCTCACACCGAAGTCTCACATCTTAAATCGACTGACTTCCACAGGAGCGCGATCGCATTTGACAGCCAGATGCCGCTATTTTACGCTTGGGCGATGGGAATTGATGCGATCGCAGCCCTGATTTTTGGGCGGCAAGTTCGATCGCATCGGCATCTCGGCCCTGATGTTTGCAGTGATTTTTTTTTCACTGTTTGCCCCATTGGTATTCTTCGGAAACGGGCAGGGGGCATTGCTAGAAATGACTTTATGGGGTATAGGTATGGGAGCCGAGGAATCGATTTTGAAAGCCGCCGTAGCTGGATTCGTGCCTGCCGACAAAATAGGTTCCGCCTATGGGATATTTAACACAGGCTATGGCTTATCATGGTTTCTGGGCAGTTTGGCGATGGGAATTTTGTACGATCGCTCAATTACTTGGCTGGTTGTATTTTCAGTTGCGCTCCAACTCGCTGCTATTGCCGTCTTGTTCCTGGTGAAAAAGCGATCGTTTGTCACAGAAAATTGGCCGAATACTCGGCAGTCATACCATTTTCGATTTTTGATTTTCGATTGAGAATGACTGACTGCATCATGGTTTGGGGCTTGCCTGCCGTTGCATTATTTTACGAAACTGGTATCAATTAGCCGTTATCCGTTGTCAGTTTACCAAAGTTTTTGACGGCTGACTGACGATTAATGATTAATGACTAATAGCTAAAATTAAACAAAACATAGGAGGTTGAGTTGTGATAGTTAAAACAGCAACAGAGTGCCTCATCACCTTAGAAGGCGTTAGCAAAGCTTACCAGCAGCCCAACGGTCAAAAAATCTCTATTTTAGAGCCAATTAATTTAGAGCTGCGATCGGGCGAAATAGTAGCTTTGCTCGGGCCTTCCGGTTCGGGTAAATCAACATTAATGCGGATGATTGCCGGACTTATCCCGCCCAGCGGCGGTCAAGTTCTTTACCACAATCGTCCTTTAGTCGGCTTAAATCCTGGGGTGGCAATTGTATTTCAAAACTTTGCCCTTTATCCTTGGCTGACGGTACTAGAAAATGTAGAATTAGGCTTAAAAGCTAAAGGAGAAGTGGCAGAAACGCGCAGGCAAAAAGCCTTGCGTATGATTGACATTATTGGTTTAGACGGATTTGAAAATGCTTATCCGAAAGAACTTTCCGGCGGAATGCGACAGCGGGTGGGATTTGCTAGAGCTTTGGCGGTGGAACCCGAATTGCTTTGCATGGATGAACCATTTTCAGCTTTAGACGTGCTGACGGCAGAAAACTTGCGGTTTGAGTTATTAGATTTGTGGCTAGAAAAGAAGATTCCGACTAAAGCTGTTTTAATCGTAACTCACGGGATTGAGGAAGCGGTAATTTTAGCCGATCGAGTTGTAGTCTTGGGTCGCAATCCGGGGCGAATTCGCGCCGAATTGACAGTGACTTTGCCGCACTACCGCGATCGCAAAACTGCGGAATTCCAAGCTCTCGTAGACCAAGTTTACAAAATTCTCACCAATCCCGAATTGAGCTGCGAAACAGTGACAGCACCTGCTGAAAGTGCCGCTGCTGTGTCTCAAACTCAACCCCCCCAAAGCGCTAAATACCAATCTCTGCCGCAGGTGCGAATCGGTGCGATCGCAGGTCTGTTGGAACTCTTGGAAGACCGCAAGGAAAAAGACCTCTACCGCCTCGGTCAAGAATTAATGTTAGAGGTTGACGACATTTTGCCGATCGTGGAAGCAGCAAAATTAATGGAATTTCTGGTAATTCAAGAAGGCGACCTCCTTTTAACACCAGTTGGCATTCAGTTCATTGCCGGCGGCATTGACCAGCGCAAACAAATTGTTCGCACCCAAATTCTCAGCAATATTCGCCTCGTACAGCAAATTTCTCGAATGCTTCAGGCCAAGCGCAATCACCGCATTTCTGAAGAGTTAATTTTGGATATTCTAGAAGCCCACTTTAGCCCCAAAGAAGCAATGCGGCAACTGAAAACTGCTATTGACTGGGGTCGCTATGCAGAGTTATACAGTTACGATGAACCGGGCGGCGAAATCTTCTTAGAATCAGAAGATAAAGCTGAGTAGTTCTTTGTTAGTTGTTGGTTGTTATTTGTTATTTATTGGTATCTTAGCCTTGTTCCCAGGCTCTGCCTGGGAATACATACCCGGAGGCTCTGCCTCCAATAACCAATAACCAATAACCAATAACTAATAATCAATAACTAATAACCAATAATCAATAACCAATGCCCGATGCCCGATGCCCCATTCGCAATAACTAATTATTATGACAAGACCTCTAACACCCGCCAATAAAACTTTAGAAAGGTCAGCTTGGACTTGGCAAGACGGCTTGCTGATTCTAGCAATCTTCTCTCTAATTTTGGTCATTGTCCAAACAGCTTCTCAATTCAGCAGTGACTACAACCCAAATTTTCAAATTGAGACTACGCTAAATGTCTTGCCAGCATATACAGCCCAAAGTCTTTTACGCATGGCAGCAGCCTATTTTTTATCCCTGCTGTTTACCCTAGTTTATGCTTATTCTGCTTACCGCTTTCCCCTCGCAGCAAAAATTTTAATTCCTTTGTTAGACATTTTGCAGTCGATTCCAGTTTTATCTTTTTTGCCGGGAGTTGTTTTAGCGCTAGTTACTTTATTTCCAGGTCAAAGAATCGGCGTAGAACTCGCATCGATTATCTTAATATTTACTGGGATGACTTGGAATATGACCTTTAGTTTCTATCAGTCGCTTTCCGGCATTCCGCGAGAACTTAAGGAAGCTGCTGAAGTTTATCGGCTCAATGCTTGGCAGCAGTTCTGGACGTTAGAATTGCCCGCTGGTGCGATCGGGCTGGTGTGGAACAGCGTCATGTCAGTAGCGGGCGGCTGGTTCTTTTTGATGGCGATCGAATCTTTTACCTTGGGTGACAAAAACTTTAATTTGCCCGGACTCGGTTCCTATTTGGGCAAGGCAGCCAATGAAGGTAATTTTGGGGCGATCGGCTGGGGTTTAGCAGTATTAATTGGTGTTATTATAGCCGTAGACTTTTTGATATGGCAGCCTTTGATTGCTTGGGTGGAAAAGTTTAAATATCAAGCCGTGGAAGCTACCAATGTACCGCAGTCAAACTTATTGGATTTTTTGAGGCGATCGGCGACGCTGCGGGTATTGAAGTCCCGCATTTCGCCGATTGGAGACAGTTTCGATCGCGGTTTGGCAAAAGCTTTTGCACCTGCTAATTTACCAACAAATCCCAGACAAAAAAGCCGCATCGGAAATTGGATAAATTGGATATTTGTCAGCGGGTTTGCCGTCATTGTGCTTTGGGGAACTTGGGAAGCGGTGCTGCTGCTGCGGTTGCTGAATTTGTCTGAGTGGCAAAAAGTCATGACAGGTGCATTTTTCACGGCTTTGCGAGTCATTTGCGCGCTATTTTTATCGCTGTTGTGGACAGTGCCGGTCGGAGTGGCGATCGGTCGAAATCCGCGTTTAGCTCAAATTTTGCAGCCATTAGTACAAATAGCAGCTTCTGTACCGGCAACCGCTTTATTTCCCGTATTGCTACTAGCTTTAATTCACGCTGGAGGCGGCTTGCAAATTGGTTCTGTGGCGCTGATGATGTTGGGTACAATGTGGTATTTGCTGTTTAATGTTATTGCTGGCGCTCAAGCCATACCTTCGGAGTTATTTGAAGCTGCACAAGTTTACAAACTATCCCTGATTCAGCGCTGGAAAAGTTTAATTTTACCGGGAATTTTTCCCTACTTAATCACAGGAATTATTACGGCCGTTGGCGGAGCTTGGAATGCCAGTATTGTCAGCGAATACGTGCAGTTTAAAGGTCAAATTGTTACTACAGAGGGTTTGGGAGAAACTATTTCTCAGGCTACGGCATCTGGGAATTTTCCCTTGCTGTTGGCTGCTACTTCTGTGATGTCGTTGTTGGTTGTATTGACTAACCGTTTGGTGTGGCGGCCACTTTACCGTTTGGCACAAGAAAAATATCAATTGTTGGTTTAAGTAAATCAATATAAAAAACACCATACCAAAAAAACCGGTTTCGAGAATACATCTTGGTTTGGGTGGTGAAGCCTCCACGAAGAAACTGGGTTGCTAACCCCGCCCGTATAAATCGTATAACTGCAACCAGTGGCGTCAATAGGCTCTAAACTGGATTCAGGAAGGCGCGCAGCACAGGTTTAGGAGGGTCATCAGTGACAGAAAAAAGTTATCAATCGTCTTCTCTACCAACCTACGCGCGAAAGGAACTGCGGGAATTAGTTCGATCGCAGTTAAGGGCCCTGTTGGAAGAAGGAGACTTTAAAGGAGCAAAAGCGATTTTGCACCCGGTGCAGGAAGCAGACATAGCTGAAGCTATCGAAGGCCTGCCAGAAACCATGCAAGTAATAGCTTTCCGCTTGCTTTCCAAAGACGAAGCCATCGCAGTTTACGAATATCTCGACTCCAGCGTTCAGCAGTCCCTCTGCGAAAAATTCAAGCGCCAAGAAGTCATTGATATTGTAGACAAAATGTCCCCGGACGATCGAGCTAAACTGTTTGACGAACTGCCGGCAATATTAGTCCGTCGCCTCTTAGGTGAATTGAGCCCAACGGAACGCGAAGCCACGGCTCAACTTTTGGGTTACGAAGCCAGTACCGCCGGTCGGATTATGACCCCGGAATACATTTCTCTAAAAGAAAGCTTTACCGTCGCCCAAGCTTTAGACCGAATTCGCTCTTTGGCTAAAACTACCGAAACAATTTATTCTCTTTACGTTACCGACGCCGGACGCAGCTTGACCGGTATTTTATCCCTGCGGGATTTAGTCACTTCCCCCCTCGACAAAACAGTCGGCGAAATTATGACCCGCGACGTAGTGTCTGTTCAAACAGGAACGGATCAAGAAGAAGTAGCTAGGCTGATCCAGCGTTACGATTTTTTAGCTGTGCCCGTTGTAGACCGCGAACAGCGGCTGGTGGGGATCATTACAGTTGACGACGCGATCGACATTTTAGAACAAGAAGCCGCCAAAGATATTTATACCTTGGGCGGCGTCCAGTCCGGCGGCGACAATTATTTTCAGACCGATTTAATCACCGTTGCCCGGAAAAGGGTCGTGTGGCTGTTTGTTCTGCTTTTAACTAATACTGTCACCGGCGCAATTATTAGAGCTCAAGAAGATATTTTGCACCAAGTAGTTGCTCTAGCAGCCTTTATTCCGCTGCTGACTGGCACTGGAGGCAATGTCGGAGCTCAGTCCTCAACTGTTGTAATTCGCGGTTTGAACACTGATGAAATTACAGCAATGGGCCCGTTTCAAGTAATTGTTCGCGAGGGGATGGCGGGAGCGCTGCTAGGAGCTATATTGGGGACTGTAGCGACGGGCTGGGCTTATACTCTGCAAGGGAGTTTAGCAGTGGCACTCGCGGTGGGAGTGAGTTTGTTTGCGATCGCAATTTTAGCTTCTATTGCCGGTTCAGCTCTGCCGTTTCTATTTCGTTCTTTGGGTTTAGACCCCGCTTTAATGTCTGCTCCTTTTATTACCACCGCAGTTGATGTCCTCGGGGTCTTGATTTATTTCACTTTAGCTCGACTAATTTTGCAGATTTAATATATTTAATTAGATGGCGGTCAATAAAAAACTTAATCTGTTTTTCACCACTGATCAATTCTGGGTCTGCGTGCGATCGCACTTTATTTTTACCCCATCCTTGCACCAGTTAAAAAAAAGAATGCAATTATTAGGCTCGCGATCCAAAATACGAGCTTCATCAGTCATTCCCGATCTAAAATCTAAAATCTAAAATCTAACATGGTATTAGCCTATGTCATCATCCAATTCACAAACCAAAATCCAAAATCCCAAGTCGAGCAATTTGTTAGAAACTGCTGAAGTGGTTTTTCTTGCTGCCTCTGCTGTGGGATTGGCTGTTAGTTTGGTTTGGGGGCAGAGCGTTTATGCTCAAGTGCCTGTAGTGATTTCGCTGGTGTTAAATTTTGTGAACCGGCAGAAGTTGCACGGGCAAGTTAAAGCAAGTACGGCGGCAACGTTCGATCGCGTAAATCAACAAGGAGCTACTACCGATCGCGCGATCGAGCAATTGCAACTTGCTCTAAATGCTTTAGATGAAGCTCTTTCTAAAACATCTCGCGAAAATCTCAATGTTGGGCAGGGAGAAAATGCGCACTCTCTCATTTCAGCAATTGAGAACCTGCGCCAGCGATTAATAATTTTAGAAAAAACTATTAAAATGATTCAAAGCGAGATCGAACTCACCAGCCGCCAATTCAAACAGCGGCCGGAGTTGCAACAAGTCGAAACTTTGACAACAATAATTCTGGACTTGCAGCAGTTTATCAACGAACTGCCGCAGTGGGGCAGTTTGCAGCAGCGGCAGCTAACAGAACTTCAGCAAAAAGTAGACAATGCTTTGGCTGAGCTATCAGAAGAAATTGCTGTGATTCCCAACCGCGTGCAAGAGGCGCTAGCTAGTCGCGGGGGGGAAATTAACCCAGAGTTTGGTTCGGGTTTGAATGCCGATCGAAAGAAGGCCTATCGACCTAAAACCCAGAATGAGAAAATTCGCCAGAAATATCCCAGAGCTTATGTCAAGTGGAGTCAGGGTGAAGACGAAAATTTGAAGAAAGAATATGCTAGCGGTCAACAAATTGGCGAATTAGTTCAGAGATTTCAGCGACAGCCTGGTGCCATTCGTTCGCGATTACAAAAATTAGGATTGATGGAATAATATCGAGACTAATGATTAATGGCGGATGACTAATATAGCAACCGCGCCCGACGGTTAGGAGGTTCTTAATTGCCGGAACATGAACTCTTATATTGCTTCTGACTTCACGACGCTAGATAACTAAAGCCTTCTGAATGCTGACCTCCGTTACATCCGAAGAAAGCGAATCAGTTGCCGAACTTCATTCTTCCATAACAAAACGATCGCCCTTTTTTTTAAAAGAGCGATCGTTTTATTTCTTTATTCAGTACCGGCTGCCAACAGCGGGCCACTAACATTACATCTCAAGGCTTTTTAGCCTGGGTCTACCTCATTCTAGAAATCTTGGGGTAACAAAGAACTTAAACGCTCCAACAAAGGATCGGAATTCCGAGCAGGAGCAACCTCAGCATCTGACACTACATTATCATCCGCCATAGACTCAGACTCAATCGAGCCAGGCTCTACTACTTTTGAAACTTGGGCAAAAGAAACTTGAGCAAACTTACTGTTAACACTCCCCTGCAACTGATCCAACTGCGCGCTGAGTTGACTCAGGTGATGTTCCAGTCCCTCCAAACGGCTTAATTCCTCAGCAGAAACATTGTGTTCAAACTCAGCAAATTTGACCACAAGTTCAGCAATACGCTGTTCCAACCGTTGAAAGCTCTGTGTAGAGCTAGCAGACTCAGATACAGACAAAAACTGCCACAAAGCTTGCTTGCAGAGATTGCTGAAAGTCTGATACTTCGTGAAAGCCAACTCTTTTTCAATAGCGGCCAGCAAAGTTTGATCCGCAGCATCTTCAGTAAACGCCACCGAGAAATTCGCCTTATTTTTTGCCCACAGTGCCATAGGGTTCAAGCCTTAATCCGTTACTTTATCGTGGCTAGCTGAGCCTCAGCATAAATAAACTGTCCCAAAGCATTTGCTTTCCGAGAAGGCTGAGCCAAGTGAGCCTTAAGATTGGCGTCTTTAAGCAAAGGTTGCAGCACCTCCCAGAAAAATTCGCCGCCACCGCCAGTCAGAACCACATCTGTCACACGTTCCGGCAGCCACTGCACCAAACGTTCGGACAGTTCGTTAGCGAAAGCCTCCCGCAAATCCTTAATAATCGGATCTAAATTAGTCGGCTTAGTCGCTCCTCTCGGACGGTAGAAACGCTGGCCTTCTGGTTTATTCACCGCTTCCAGTAAAGACAGAGATTGAGGGTCTGCCCCCGGAATCTTTGAGGCAACTTGTTCGTAGAATTTGTTCATGGCGAAGGAATCGCTCTTAGAAGCCGCGCGGGCGAACCGGAAACGATCGACCATTAACAAATCGGTAGTTTGGTGTCCGATATCGACAACAGCCACCGACAGTTCGGGCAACTCCGGCGTAAACTCCTTGTTGTCTTGAGCCTCGCACCAAATCAGGCTGCCGAACCCTTCGGGCATCACCCAAACGTGACTGATGTTAATATCCACACGCTCGCCCCTGTACACCACAACGTGGGGAGAGCGCAGTTGGCTGATAATCTCTTCCTTTTCCTTCTCAAACTGATCCTGCGAATAAAACGGCAAACCCAGCACAACTGCTATTTCGCCCTTCATCTGGAAATATCCAGCACAGGAAAAAACCTTAACCAAAGCATCTACTACTTTCGACTGGTCGGCGCCGCCGAGATTAGCGCCAAAATCTGCAGCCAGTTGGCCTATAGCGTACCCTTTGCCCTGGTACTCCAGCCACATATCCAACAGAGGGTCTGTTGCTTTCGACTCAAAGCTGCCGCCACGAACCTTTTCAACGGGCATAGCAGCCACGTTGGCAGGGATGAAAACAACGCTGCTGGGGTTGCGACTCACGCAGGCTTTAGTTGCCGTCCGACCCAAATCAGCACTAATAATCGATTTGTGAGAAGCGATCTTAGTCTGCTGCGTCAGCATAGCCGAATTAGGAACAAGCTGTCTAGTTGTCATTGAAATGTGTTACCTCACTGAGCCTCACCATTATCATGCCTTATCCCTTGACACTGCCACGCTTAAAGACAGAAAGACAGTGGGTTTTGCGGCGATTCTTCTAACTCTACCTAGATTGGTATCGAAATCAGCACCAAACATTATATTCGGGACGATCGCCCTTACAGTAACTAACCTAACTTTTTCTGGAGCAATCGTGGTCTAAGCTCTGTTGCCTGAGAGTGCATTGTTAAGTTAAATTTAGTTAAGATTCTGAGTGTAAACTTTTGTCGCACTCCTCCGACACCGCGATCTTACCCGATCTGTCCCCAATTCAAGGCACCCGCATTTATGAAAATTTCTTGGCGAACTATACTACTTTGGACTTTACCCGCCTTAGTCATCGGCTTTTTCTTGTGGCAGGGGGCCTTTGCCCCATCCCCCGCAGAAATGACCAAGAACACCGCCAGCACCCGCCTCAGCTACGGTCGATTCTTAGATTACTTAAACGCCGGTCGAGTGACCAGCGTTGACCTTTACGACGGAGGCCGGACGGCTATTGTCCTAGCAGTCGATCCCGAACTGGACAATCACGAGCAGCGGTGGCGGGTGGACTTGCCCTCAAATGCCCCGGAACTGGTTTCTAGACTCAGAGACTCCAAAATCAGCTTCGACACTCACCCTCTGCGCAACGACGGCGCTGTCTGGGGACTTTTAGGCAATCTAGTATTTCCCCTCTTGTTAGTAGGAGGGCTGTTTTTCCTCTTCCGCCGCGGTGGCAACGTTCCCGGCGGCCCGGGCCAAGCCATGAATTTTGGCAAATCCAAAGCCCGCTTTCAAATGGAAGCTAAAACAGGCGTACTGTTCGACGACGTAGCAGGCGTTGAGGAAGCCAAAGAAGAACTTCAAGAAGTGGTGACATTCCTCAAAAAACCCGAACGCTTCACCGCAGTCGGGGCGAAAATTCCCAAAGGCGTGCTGCTAGTGGGCCCTCCCGGAACCGGCAAAACCCTCTTGGCAAAAGCGATCGCAGGCGAAGCCGGCGTGCCTTTCTTCAGCATCTCGGGTTCGGAATTTGTCGAAATGTTCGTCGGTGTCGGCGCTTCCCGCGTTCGCGACTTGTTCAAGAAAGCTAAAGAAAATGCTCCTTGCATCATCTTTATCGACGAAATCGATGCAGTGGGCCGCCAGCGCGGCGCTGGTATCGGCGGCGGTAACGACGAACGGGAACAAACCCTGAACCAGTTGCTGACCGAAATGGACGGTTTTGAGGGCAATACTGGCATTATCATCATTGCTGCCACCAACCGCCCCGACGTGCTCGACTCAGCGCTGCTGCGTCCGGGACGTTTTGACCGCCAAGTTAGCGTAGATACGCCGGATATCAAAGGGCGCTTGGAAATTTTGGAAGTTCACGCGCGCAACAAGAAGCTGTCTGCAGAGATTTCTTTGGACGCCATCGCCCGCCGGACTCCGGGTTTTACGGGCGCTGATTTGGCTAACTTGCTCAACGAAGCTGCTATTTTAACCGCCCGCCGCCGCAAAGAAGCGATTACGATGCTCGAAGTTGACGATGCAGTCGATCGCGTGGTAGCAGGTATGGAAGGCACTCCGTTGGTGGACAGCAAGAGCAAGCGCTTGATTGCTTACCACGAAATCGGCCACGCGATCGTCGGTACAATCATTCAAGCCCACGATCCAGTTCAAAAAGTTACCTTAGTTCCTCGCGGACAGGCCCGCGGCTTGACTTGGTTCATGCCCAGCGAAGACCAAGGTTTGATTTCTCGATCGCAAATTTTAGCCCGGATTAGCGGTGCTTTGGGTGGTCGCGCAGCCGAAGAAGTAGTTTTCGGCGATGCCGAAGTAACCACCGGTGCCGGGAACGACTTGCAGCAAGTCAGCGGTATGGCGCGCCAAATGGTGACTCGCTACGGGATGTCTACCTTGGGCCCGATCGCCCTGGAAGCTCAGCAAAGCGAAATTTTCCTCGGCCGCGACTACACAGCGCGATCGGAATATTCCGAAGAAATTGCCTCTCGGATTGACGGACAAGTCCGGGAAATTGTCGATCGCTGCTACGACGACGCGCGCCGAATTATTCGCGAAAATCGCACCGTGGTCGATCGCTTAGTCGATTTGTTGATCGAAAAAGAAACCATCGACGGCGAAGAGTTGCGCCTAATCGTCTCTGAGTACACTTTTGTTCCTGAAAAAGAACAATACGTTCCTCAGCTTTAAGACTTGTTTAAAAATTAGGGACACGGCAATGCCGTGTCTTTAAAAAGTAGGGACGCAGCACTGTTGCCACGTCCCTACTTTTTTATTACAATACTCCGGACAGTTTTTAAGCAGCCAGAGTACCATAAGACAAGACTGAAGGAAGGTTAGGGTGATTTAAAATCA
>NZ_JAUBSF010000197.1:0-2324 GCF_036704615.1 Microcoleus sp. K4-B3 | reverse complement strand
AACATATTTAATTATGGACTAATGAGGGGCATGGTATTTCTGAGTATTTGTACTCATCGCATAAGTGTTATGCTCCCGTTTATGTTGCGGTAGAGATGTCAAATATTATACATACTTGGTGATTTTTATGTCGGCAATGATTTTTTGATTTGAATAATTTCTGACTAACTTAATTTATGTATTACTCAGACGAAATTACTGATTTAATGCGAAAATATCATCAGTCTTTATCTGAAAAAGATCAAAGAAAATATGCAGCGATAGAAGCCGTAAAACTTGGTCGTGGTGGAATTATTTACATAGCCCGAGTTTTGGGAGTAGACAGGAATACAATAGCCAAGGGAATTAAGGAGTTAAAAAGTGAATCAGACACTACTTGTAATCAACAGAGAATTCGCCGACGTGGAGGAGTCAGAAAAACTAGGGAGTCTGAGATACATGATTTAAATGAGCGTTTTTTAGAAGTCTTAAAAAACCACACAGCCGGAGAGCCAATGTCGGAAAAAATTAAATGGACAAATCTTACCCAGCAACAAATAGTTGAAGGTCTGAAAGCTCAGAAAACAATAGTCAGTACAACAGTTGTTCAAAAACTGTTAAAAAAACATGGATATGTGAAACAGCTCAAAAAAAACAAACAACCGGAGTAACCAAGAATCGTAATGAACAATTTGAAAATCTTGCCATAATTACCGCCGAGTATGAGTTGCAGGGAAATCCGATTGTTAGTATGGACACGAAAAAGAAGGAATTTATTGGAAATCTATATCGAGCAGGAAGTCTATATACTACGGAAGCTATTACGACATTTGACCATGATTTTTGGAGTTTGGCTGAAGGAAAAGTAGTACCTCATGGAATTTATTATCGGCAACATAACCGAGGATATTTAAACCTGGGAATCAGTAAAGACACGAGTGAATTTGCTTGTGAATCGATAAAATTATGGTGGGTTAATTACGGAAAATTTATCTACCCTCAAGCCAATTCAATTTTGATAAAATGCGAGGGCGGTGGCAGTAATAATTCCAATCATCATATCTTTAAATCGGATTTACAAAAATTAGTTGACGAGCTAGGAATAGAAATTAGAATCGCACACTATCCCCCCTATACATCGAAGTATAATCCGATTGAACATCGTTTGTTCCTCACGTAACCAGAGCCTGTCAAGGAGTAATTTTTACCAGTCTTGAGTTAGTGAAAAAACTCATGGCAAAAACTCATACTAAAACCGGGCTTTCTGTGGTAGTAAATGTGAGCGATAAAATTTATGAAACTGGTCGAAAAGTAGCTAAGGGATTTAAAGAAACAATGAAAATTATTTTTGATAAATATCTACCAAAATGGAATTATCGTGCCGTTTCGACTATTTAGCAGACGCTAAAGTTATTAAATTTTCATTCCTTATAGGTCAATGTAGACAATCGCCTATGCCCTATCCTTGCCTTTTTGGCTTGGTCTTAATCACTGGTGTTTAGACTAAGCAGCATAAATTGACTCAGCTATGGCTGAGTTACTAAAAGAAAATATGGAAGAGGAAAAATTGGGATTTAGACCGAGTTCTTGAAGGCTTTTTTACGCTTGGAAGTCCCTTTTTTGACAATTGGACACCGAGGTTTTGTTGGCCGGGGTTTTCCTTGATGCCATCCAGGTGACTTTCCTCGGGGTTTGGGAGGAACAGCCGGAGTACCAATCGCGGCTAAAACTCCTCCCATACTTTGGGCTACTCGTCCAGGTGTTAATTTGGTCATCGATTTCTGCCACGGTAAAGGGTTGTCAGCCACCACTGCACGCGCCAACCACAACTCCCAGGTTATTAACGGCATCAGATCGCTCCACCGTTCACACTGTTTTGGGCTGCTTAATTTGGGCAATGTCCAATGCAGCCGTTGCGAATGCAAAACGATACCAATGATCTATAGCAAAGCGCCGTAAGTAGAGTCGCCAAACTTCATTCAAAGGCAGTATTTCTTCACCCATCCAAGCTAACCAGAGAGGTTTGGCGAACTGTCCGCTCTGATTCTTAAGCCGTTCAACCCGTATTAATTGCATTTGGATGTTAGCCGCCGCTTGAAAATGTTTATCCCGCCACAAACTAATTCGGAGCCTACCTAACTTTGGCGCATCAATTTCTATAGTTTCCGTTGGTTCTTCCCATGTGCTAGCATCATTGAGCTTAAACTTCTCGCCATGTTTGCGCGGACAACCTTTACCTGAATAAGGGGGCGGCGCACTCCACAAACATATAGTCATTTCAAATAAGTATGAGACACTCTTTCTGCACAATAAGCACGAATAATTTCATCAAGAGATGTGCCAGG
>NZ_JAUBSF010000095.1:0-24914 GCF_036704615.1 Microcoleus sp. K4-B3 | reverse complement strand
TTGTCCGATACCTGTAAGTAGACGACACCAATCTCAAGTAAGCATTATTTTACCACTCTGTCAATGCGTAAGTCCTACGATCGTACAAATCTCGGCCCTGATGAACAGGCAAGATGCCTGTTCCACAAAATCAAGGTGGAACCGGCCCAAAAGCCTGTTGCGAACAACCTGGAACGGGCATCTTGCCCGTTCCACAATCAAGAAATTTCTTGTGGAACAGGCCCAAAAGCCTGTTGCGAACACAGGAACAACATCTACCCCGATGAATAAGGCACACTATAAGAAGTTAGCTACAAAATTTCGTAACATTGCCTGTACACTGCCCATGATTTGGCCATTCAAGCCCCGCTACCGCAAACAAATCGCCCGTATCGAAATCACCGGAGCCATTGCCGGAGAAACCCGCAAACGAGTCCTAGAAGCTCTCAAAACTGTTGAAGAACGCAAATTTCCCGCCTTGCTGCTGCGGATAGACAGCCCCGGCGGCACAGTCGGCGATTCCCAGGAAATTTACAGCGCCCTCAAGCGTTTGCGCGAAAAAGTCAAAATTGTCGCCAGTTTCGGCAATATTTCAGCTTCTGGCGGAGTTTACATCGGCATGGGAGCCGAGCATATCGTTGCCAATCCCGGTACAATTACCGGCAGTATTGGCGTGATTATCCGGGGCAACAATCTAGAACGGCTGTTAGAAAAAGTAGGCGTTTCTTTTCAGGTGATTAAATCGGGGCCGTATAAAGATATCTTGGCATTCGATCGAGAATTGACCGATCCTGAACAGCAAATTCTGCAAGACTTGATCGACACCAGCTACCAGCAATTCGTGGAAACCGTTGCGGAAGCCCGGAAATTGGCAGTTGAAAACGTCAAAAGTTTTGCCGACGGTCGGGTTTTTACCGGTCAGCAAGCCTTAGAATTGGGTTTGGTCGATCGACTGGGAACAGAAGAGGACGCCCGCCGCCTTGCCGCCGAACTCGCAGGCCTCGACCCGGAAAAAACCGAGTGCTGCACGCTAGAAAAAGCAAAACCTTTCCTAAATCGCGTCTTGGGGAGTAGTCTGGATATATCCGGGCTTTCAGCTTACAATAATTTGCTGGAATTCGAGCTTTCTACTAGCGGTTTGCCGCTGTGGATGTATCGCCCATGATTAAATAGTCAAAGAGTCATTAGTCATTGGTCATTAGTCAGCAGTCAGCAAATAACAAGTAAAGATTGGTGACTGCTGACATTTAACAGCTCATAGCTCACTAATAACTGATCGCTAATGACCAATGACTAATGACCAATGAATAATAAGAAAAAATGGAGAATATTGGCGTGGAGTGGCAAGTGCGGGCTATTCGCGGGGCAACAACTGCCAGCGAGAATTCGGTGGAAGCAATTCGAGAAGCGGTGAGAGAATTATTAGATGAATTAGAAGCAAAAAATGATATAAATCCAGAATTAATTATTAGTGCTACGTTTTCTGCAACTCGTGATTTAGATGCTGTGTTTCCGGCCGCGATCGCCCGCGAACGCCCCCACTGGTGCAATGTTCCTTTGTTGGACGTGCAGCAAATGCACGTCAACGGTTCTTTAGAACGCTGCATCCGCTTTTTAATTCACATCAATTGGCCCGCACATACTGAAATTTATCATCCTTATTTGCGGGGAGCTCAAAACTTACGACCGGATTGGAATTTAGCCGTCGCGGTTGCTGCGGAAAAATAATAAATTTAGTTTTTTGACTTGAGATAAAAATAAATTCACCAGCAATGGTGGGTTTATTTTTAACAGATATCATATCCCGAAAATTAACCATAATACTCAGAAAGCCGGTTTCTGAGAGAGCTTTTGCATAAGTCCTGAAGTTGTTGTTAAGCCCAGATAGGCCGTAAATTCAAGGTAAATCCCGGCAACACATCTTCTAGCGAAATGGTTTGAGGTGCTGGCAATACTTCCACTTCTCGATCGGGGCGATAAATTTCCACTTGTTGCTTTTTGCGGTTAATTAACAAACCCAGACGACAGCCATTGTCGATATACTCTTGCATTTTGTCTAGAGTTTTTTTCAGGCTATCGCTTGGCGAAATAATTTCAATGACAAAATCGGGGCACAGGGGGATGAATTTTTCTCTTTGTTGTGGAGTCAAAGCCTCCCAGCGAGATTTTTAGACCCAAGAGACATCGGGAGATCGATCGGCTTTGTTCGGTAGAGTAAACCCTGTGGATGAGTCGAAGACTTCGCCGAGTTGAGTTTGCTCGTTCCAGAGTGCCAGTTGTACAATCAGTTTGACGTTGCGTTTTCCCGTTTCTCCTCCTGTCGGCGGCATAACGATTAATTGTCCAGTCGGGTTCCGTTCTAGTTTTAAATCAGGGTTTTCTTGACAGAGTAAATAAAACTGTTCTTCGGTAAGTTTGATAATGCGGTTGAGGTCGAGAGTGATTTAGGTCATAGCAGTTGCGATCGGCTGACAAGAAATAGGCTTCTCCAGCAGAGATATTCATTTTAGCTTACCTTTTTCGATAGTAATTTCCTGAAAAAAAAACACATCTAAAAAAAACCGGCTTCTCGAAGAAACCGGGTTTTTTTGTCAATCAGACGCTTTCTTGTGATGCAACCTAATCCCTAAAAAGATGTCATATATAAAACTCCAAAAGTCCTTTTTACCTTCCAATATTCCCAAAGTTTGAGGAGAACCCTTTTCATCTAACAGCGGCTTCACAGCTTCGTAAGCAGGCTTGTAATTATACCAAGGAATTGAAGGCCACAAATGATGGATCAGGTGATAGTTCTGCCCCAAAATTAAGATATTCAGAATTGGACTCGGATATACTCTGGCATTTTTCCAGCGATCGCGATCGTGAAACGGACGGTGCGGCAAATAATCAAAAAATAACCCCAAGGCTAATCCCACCACCAAAGCAGGAGAAAACCAAAAATTCAGCACGTAACCTAAATGGTCGTACTGAATGGCGATATAAACCACCCCGATCACAAACAAACGGCTGAGAAACCATTCCAATAATTCGTATTTCCGCCACAGTTTGCGCTTAAAAAAGAAAATCTCGTGGTAAAAAAACCTCGCAGCAATCAACCACAAAGGCCCGCCGGTCGAAACATAATGGTCTGGATCGTTATCTGGGTCATTGACGTGGGCGTGATGCTGCATATGTACCCGCGTAAACACCGGGAAAGCAAAACCCAACATCAGCGCGCTACCGTGTCCCAAAATAGCATTAACTGTGCGATCGCGATGGGCTGCATTGTGAGACGCATCGTGAATCACAGTTCCGGCCATGTGCAAAGCCAACACGTTCAGCGAAAAACAGCACCACTGCGGCCATCCCCAACACCAGAAACCCAAGTAAGAAATCACGATAATCGCTACTGCACTCAAAAACAGCAGCAGTGTCGGATTCAAGTCACCGGGAGGACTCAGAAACTCTTTCGGCACTGTCAGCGGCCGTCCTGCCTCCGACATCTTTGTTAAGACTCCTTAATATTTCACACTTGCGTAGTATAAGATACAAGCCGGACAATAGTAAAGTTTTATGAAAGAACAGAGTTCGATCGCAAGAAACTAGCGTCTGCACAAACAGGAAAGTATTGCTGTTGTGCAAGGATACCAGTGCTAGATTAGCCAAAACGGCTGAGCAGACCAAATAAAATAAATGGGTATGTCTGTATTTATGTCAAGCCTGAGAGCGGAAAAATTTGCCAAAAAGAGCGCTCTCCAAGAAAAGATTACCGATGGGTAAAAAGTCAGATATTCTATATATTGTTCAATACCTGCTGTTTTGACGACTATCAAAATTTTTAAGACTTGAGACTAGCGTCATTGCTTGTAGCGCAAAGATGAAACGTTAGCCGAAATTTAAACAAGAAATCCACCTGCCTCCCCAGAACACCGCTGATGCAATTGCCAAAAGCCCTACGCCGGACTAAAATCGTCGCCACCATTGGCCCAGCAACTTCGGACCCACAAGTGCTGCGCCAGCTCATAGAAGCCGGTGCCACAACTTTGCGACTCAACTTTTCCCACGGAACAGAAGAAGACCACCAGCGCAGCATTCGCTTAATCCGGCAAACATCCTTTGAACTCAACCAGCCGGTCGCCATCCTCCAAGACCTCCAAGGGCCGAAAATTCGTTTGGGCCGCTTTGAAACAGGGTCTATTGTTGTCAAAAATGGCGATCCTTTCATTTTAACCAGCCGCCCGGTTCCCGGCACCGAACTCATTTCTTCCGTCACCTACGACCCCCTAGCAGACGAAGTTCCAGAGGGAGCAGTGATTCTGCTCGACGACGGGAAAGTGGAAATGCGCGTCGAAAAAGTAAACCGCACTTCGCGGGAATTGTACTGCCGCGTTGTAGTCGGCGGGCCGCTTTCTAACAACAAAGGCGTGAATTTTCCGGGAGTTTACCTGTCGATTAAGGCGCTGACTGATAAAGACCGCAAAGATTTAATGTTCGGCCTCGACCAAGGTGTCGATTGGGTGGCCCTGAGCTTTGTGCGCAATCCCCAGGATATGCTCGAAATTAAAGAGCTGATTGCCAGTGCGGGCAAGCAAGTACCGGTGATTGCCAAGATCGAAAAGCACGAGGCGATCGAACAAATGGAGGAAATTCTGGCCCTTTGCAACGGCGTGATGGTCGCCCGCGGCGATTTGGGAGTGGAACTGCCCGCCGAAGACGTGCCGATTTTGCAAAAGCGGCTGATTGCTACTTCTAACCGCATGGGCATTCCCGTAATTACTGCTACCCAGATGCTCGACAGCATGGTAGGTAATCCTCGTCCCACCCGCGCGGAAATTTCCGACGTGGCAAACGCCATTCTCGACGGAACTGATGCGGTGATGCTCTCGAATGAAACGGCTGTCGGCAAGTTCCCTGTCGAAGCGGTAGCGACGATGGCGAGAATTGCGGTGCGGATGGAGAGGGAAGGAATTAGCGGCAATATTAGGAATGTAGAAGATATTGGTCGATCGATTCCCAACGGCATCAGTCAAGCAGTCAGCCAAATCTCCGAACAGTTGAACGCGGCGGCCATCATGACGCTGACCAAAACCGGCGCTACAGCCCGAAATGTCTCGAAATTCCGACCGAAAACTCCGATTTTGGCAGTTACTCCTCACGTAGACGTAGCCAGACAACTGCAATTGGTATGGGGAGTCAAACCCTTGTTGGTGCTGGATTTGCCCTCCACAGGCCAGACATTTCAATCGGCGATGACTGTCGCCCAGGAAAAAGAGTTAGTGTGCGACGGAGATTTAGTGGTGATGACCGCCGGTACTCTGCAAGGGGTTGCCGGATCGACGGATTTGATCAAAGTTGAGGTAGTTACAGCAGTTTTAGGCAAAGGTACTGGTGTCGGTTTGGGATCGGTGAGCGGCATGGCCAGGGTTGCTCGCACTGCTGCGGATGTGGCGAATTTCCACGCAGGAGACATTTTGGTAGTGGAGCACACCAGCGTCGCTTTTGTGGAGATGATTCGGAAAGCCGCAGGTGTGGTGACCGAGGAGGACAGTTTGACTTCTCACGCCGCGATTATCGGTTTGCGCTTGGGCGTGCCCGTGATGGTGGGCGTGCAGAATGCCACGCGGGTAATTCGGGACGGAACTATGCTGACGCTGGATATGCAGCGGGGTTTAGTTTATTCCGGGGCCAGAGGCGGCTCAACAGACGGGGAACTGGCCGTTTAACAAGTTCTGAGTTAGGAGTTGTGGAGTTTTGAATTAAATTCTACAACTCCTTGCTTTTCTAGCTTAGCTTGTGCTATAATCCAAAATTGTCTGTGCCGATGTAGCTCAGGGGTAGAGTATTCGATTCGTAATCGAACGGTCGTGGGTTCAAATCCCACCATCGGCTTTGGGTTTCAGCGATTTTGTGTAATACCAAATTGCTTTGCGGGGATCGATCGGGGTTCAAAACGCAGTTTAACGGCTCAAAAATGCTCTCGGCGACTTGCCGAGAGCATTTTTATTTGCCGTCAATCCTTGGTGGTGGATCTGGTGAATTTTTTCAATCAAAAGTAAATATTTTTCAAGATTTTGTTCGTACCTTGTAAAAATATTTATTTGTTTCTGGAAAGCATCGATCGAGAGAGGATTTGCATTCGTGACTACAGCCACCGCCAAGGCGGTTACTCTATCTAATAAAAATGGTCGCGTTTGTTAAAGTTTTCACCCAGAAAGTCAAACGTTCGCAGCGTTGTCTTGCTAAAATGCAAAGAAGGTAGTAGATATGTGCATTCATCAGTATCAATGTGGCGATGTTGCATAAGATATATTAGCCGTAAGCAATGAGGGTTAAAACACTCAATGTCAGCTCAAGGGTTTTATCGTCGTTCACTCCCCGATTCTGCTATTGCCTTTTCCTCAGTAGAAGGAAGGCAAATTTTTCGAGAAGCGTTGGCATTCGGAGGTATGGAAGGGTATTTTGCTCTAGCTGAACAGTTTCATACTCAAGCAGAACCCGCTTTTTGTGGATTGGGTAGTTTAGTTGTTGTTCTTAATGCTTTATCCATCGATCCGGGTCGCATTTGGAAAGGGGTGTGGAGATGGTATGGAGAGGAGTTTTTAGACTGTTGCTTACCTCTTTCTGTCATTAAAGAAAACGGTATCACCTTTGATGAGTTTGCCTGTATCGCACGTTGCAACGGTGCTGTTGTAAAACCTAACCGTTACAACCAAAGCAGTTTGGAAAACTTTCGGCAAGCAGTTCAGCAGGTGACTACTGCGCCAGGTGATATTCATCTAGTTGTTTCCTACAGCCGAAAGGTATTGGGACAAACTGGTGATGGCCACTTCTCACCAATTGGTGGCTATCATCGACAGCGGGATCTAGTGCTTCTGCTAGATGTTGCCCGTTTCAAATATCCACCTCACTGGGTTTCTCTGCCTTTGTTATGGAAAGCGTTTGAGCCTGTCGATCCGGTCACTAATCAAGGTCGAGGTTATATTTTATTGCAGAAGAGTGAAGGGTTGCAAGAAACCTTTTTTCAGGTTGCTTTTGATTTACATCAGTGGCGTAGTATTGCTCCTTACTTTGCAGAAATACTGCCAGACCTTCTGAGAAAAGAGCAACCTGATTCAATTGCTTCATTTGTCGGTACCATCCTGCACCATTGGCCTGTGGAGTTCACAACTATGCTGCATACCTCCTCAGAGACGGCAGAGACACTTGAGAAATTACGAGCAGCTATTGAGTTAAATTCACTCTTTAATATTGTTCACCAATACTTGTCAAGCGATGACTGGGATGCAATGTCTGTTGTAGGGAAGTGGCGATCGCAACAGCCATTCGTAGCAGAGACAATAACAGTAATATTACTATCCTGCCCCGAAACGCTCTATGCAACTCTCAAACCAGATTTACGACTGTGGTTGAGTGAGGTTCGCTACCTTGAGAAACTAATTTCTCCCTTGGATATAGAGATATCTAGATTGAGAGAACAAATGTCAGCACTCCAAGATTTTTACACTTTATATTCAAAGGGATCTCACTGCAATACCCATCAGAGTTAGCACCTACCGCCTTTTGAAATCCCCAAACCTCGACTAACTACAAAAGTGAAAATTTAATCTCTAATTGCTTGGTAGAAATGGGCTAACTTTCTTAAGCGCTCGCCCTAGCGCTAATCTGAATGCTCAGTTTGTTAATGCATAGAATTACCAATTTTGTGGCTATAAAATCTTTATATAGCATTTTTTCTATATTTATGAAGTGAAAACGGTTTCTTTTCCGCTGCTATAGTTTGACGGCCGAATTTCTGAGTCAGAATGCTGGTTTATTTTCCGTTAAAAATGGAGATATAGCAACCGTTAAGCTGGTTAAGACAGAGTAACAGCAGTAGGGTGGGCGCTGATGTGACAATATTTCTCCTAATCGGATGAGATGAGATGATAGCAGCGCCCTCCCTACAAGAATTTGTCCTAACCGATTTGGCGAATGCTATACAAACCTGACATCGTATTAGTTCGGGGGCCGGGGGAGGCGAAAACTCAGGGGACTGAGGATTTGATTGAGAGTTCGCAGTTGTTCAGCGGTGCCCAAACAAATCAGCATATCTCCTCCTTCGATCGCAGTTTCTCCCGTAGGCCCCACAATCAAAGTCCCGCCAGCGCGCCGCACCGCTAACACCAAGGCCCCCGATTGCGATCGCAACTTGGCATTTCTCAAAGTTTGCCCGACGTAGACACAACTATTGGGATCGACCAAAAATTCTTCCATGTAAAAAGAACTATCGGTGCCCGTCAAAACACCATCTAAAAAATCCATAACTTGAGGCCGCAAAGCCGCCGCCGCCATCCGCTTTCCGCCGGTAATGTACGGGGATACGACGGCATCGGCCCCGCCCCGCTGCAACTTCTTTACGGCTTCTTCTGTGGTGGCGCGGGCGATCGCCCGCACCTTCGGATTCAGAGTTTTCGCTGACATGACAGTGTATAAATTCTCGGCATCCGAAGGCAAAGCTGCTACTATGCAAATTGCGCGATCGATCCCCACACTCAGCAAAATTTCGTCCAGAGTCGCGTCTCCTTGGACAGCCGTGTACCCCAGCGCCAAAGCTGCCTCAACCGACTGTATCGCCGAATCTATCACCACAAAAGAGATATATTCGGCCTGAAATTCCAAGGCAATTTGGCGGCCAGTGCGCCCAAAACCGCAGAGAATGTAATGCCCGATCAAAGAGTCTACCAATCGCCGCTGCTGCCTAATTCTTGCTCCTTCTTGAAAATATCCTTGAATCAGCGCTTCTGTAAAGCGGTTGACGATGAAACCAATCACAATTACGCCCATCAAAATCAGGCATATGGTAAACATTCGCCCGCGTTTCCCGAGGGGCTGAAGTTCACCGTAGCCCACAGTTGCTAGGGTAAATACTGTCATGTAAGCGGCATCGAGCAAAGACCATTTTTCCACCTGCCAATACCAGAGAGTACCCGTGCAGAAAATGCCGCCCAGGGCGATGACTCCGCCCGTTAAGTCTTTTTGCAGGCGCTGGTACTTTTGCTCTAAAGTTGAATACACCGATCGGGCTGACCTATTACCTATTAGCTGCTACCAATTGTAACGATATCAGCCCTAGACGCAGGGGGGGTCAAAAAGCCGATTTCTGCCTAGATACTTTGCTGCAAAACTCAAGATTTTGACTCTTAACCCGGTTTTTTTTGCCTGAGTCCGGACTGAGTTCTAATCCCGTCGCAGAGGTGGCGATTGCTGGGATTGGCGATCGGATTTGTCTGAAAATAATTGCGGGCGACATTGCAGCCCTGCACCAGCAAATCGTCAAGATTGAGATTCCACAGCATCACCGTACCGTCAGCACTAGCACTTGCGATCGCCTTGCCGTCTGGACTAAAACTCGCACTCCAAACAGCATCCTTGTTACCTTTTAAAGTTTTGAGCAATGTACCGTCAATATTCCACAGCCTCACCATTTTGTCTGTGCTTGCAGATAGCAACATTTGGCTGTCGGGACTAAAGCTGATATTTGTCAATCCACTTGTATGCTTTAAAATACTTAGCTGTGTGCCGTCTTTGCTCCAAATTATCGCAGTTCCCCCAGCACTTCCCGCCGCCAGCATTGCTCCGTCTGGACTGAAAGTTACACTCATTATTTTATCACTTTCAATCTGTAAAGTTCGGAACAATTTGATATCGGTTCTTGCTTCTATTGACTCCTGTTTTTGCAACTTTTCCTTAACCTTGCTCAAACTCCAAAGTTTAACAGTGCCATCAGTGCCAGCCGCAGCAATTATCTGACCGTCTGGGCTAAAACTCGTGCTGGTTATCCAACCTCGCTCCACTTTAAAAGTTGACAATTCTTCACCGTTGATTTTCCATAGTTTCACAGTTCCATCGACACTGGCTGAAGCAATAATATTACCATCTCGACTAAAAGAGACACTTGTTACTTGACCGCTGTGTCCTTTTAAATTATGAATTAATTTGCCATTTTTTTGCCAAATTTTGAGAGTTTTGTCGTCGCTGGCTGAGACAATGAGCTGACCGCTAGGATTGAAGATGACATTTCTAATTTTATCAGTATGGCCAGTTAATGTTGCTTGCAAAGTTCCCTTAGTTTGCCAAAGTTTGATAGACTTATCATCGGTAGCCGTCACAATTGTTTGACTGTCGGGACTGAAACTCGCGAAAGCGAGGGTACTTGCTTGACTCTGCAAGCGGCGGCGTTCCCGAAAGCTGTAAACTGCCTGTTCGAGGGCGATCGCCACTCGCATCTGAATATCTGAGCTGACTCCGAGCGATCCTTTCATTTCTGTAACAGCTCTAATGCTTTCTAGCAAAGCTTCCTCTTTTTTATCGGCAGCCAAGAGCGTTTCTGATAGTAGACTGAGAGTGAGAATTTTGTTGTTTCTTTCTTCGATTGATGGTTTAATCCAAAAGGCTGCTATCAGAATTAATATCAGTATTCCTGCTGCTGCTGTAACTGTTTGCACTCTCAGTTGTTGCTCGCGCCAAAGTTTAACTGCAATCACTTTTTTCTGCTTTTGTGCTTCGCTTAGTTCCTCTAGTAACTTTTTTTCGCGGCGCAGTTGTTCTATTTCAGCTTGATGCTGTTTTTCTTGACAGCGGAATTTGGCAAACTCCGCTTCTTGACTTGCATTTAAAAATTGATAATCTTGGGTACTCAAGCTTTTATTTGCAGCCCATGTTCGCGCATCTTCCAGTGCTTGACCGCGCAACAATCGAGATTCGTCTTGACAGTTGTGAGCTATCCATGCTCTTATAGATTCGGCATAGGGGCGCAAGTCGCAGAGTGCTTTTTCTACCCAGTTATGGTTGAATATAGCTGCGTAAATGCGGTTGGATACGGTTAATTTTCCGGCTCGTTTTACTACTAATCCGCTCAGGCGCAATTCTGTTTGTTCGGGAGTATCATCAGCCCAGATTTCTCCAGCACCCATTAATAAGGGTAATTCTGGCATTGCATCCCCCGTTTTTAAGGGGGGTTGGGGGGGATCGCAGGGTGGCAATATTTTTTGATATAGTCCTAATAACCTACTGGCGCGGTGCTGACTTCTGAGAAGGCGATCGCGAATTGTTTTGATGTGTACAGGTTCATCAGATGACTCCCAATTATCAATAATATGAGATTGCACTATGTCGCTAATTAATAATTGATTTGTAGTAAAATTTTCCCTTTTAATTTCATCCCTTGAGTCTGATCTAAAAGAAACCGAAGCTAAGCTTTTTACATGGTGCAAAATCAGCTTGCAAAGCTTTTGAGTCAGAAATGGCTGCCCTCCAGTCCAGTCCAAAATTTCTTTTAAAACCTCTTGAGGATTGTCTACTTTTCCCTCAAATCCCTTTGCTAAAGGCAGAGCTTCCTCTAAGTTAAAACCGTGCAATTCAATAGCTAAGCCGATATTAAAGGGCGTGCGAGTTGCATCGCTAATTAAATCAGATGGGGTAGCTACTCCCAGCAAGGCAAATGTAATGCGCTGGTATTCTGAATTGTGAGCGCGTTTATTGTAGCAACATCTAATTAATGCAAAGAAATCGTCTAGCGGTTCTTGGAAACTCAGAACGCTATCAATTTCATCAATAAAAATGACCAGGTTTTGAGAAATTTTGACCAGCAGCAATTCTTCAATTAACTCTCCTAAGCGCTGCACCGGCGACATCAACTCTCTCTCCCGCCACCAAGCCATAAACTCGACTGGGTTAAACAGGTTGAAACTGCACAAGAGTTTGTAAGCGACGCCGCCGTACCACTTATCCAGAGAGACTTGCTGGTTGCCAATGTCCGAAAGGTCGATCGTAGCACAGGCAATGCCATCAGCCGAGAGTTTTTGTACAGTTCGCACCAGCAAACTGGATTTGCCCATTTGTCGGGAATTGAGCACGTAACAAAACTCTCCGGCTTTGAGGGCTTGATACAGTTCTGAGTCAGCTTGTCGCACTACATAAGTAGGTGCATTTTGCGGGAGACTGCCACCGATTTGATATTGGTAATCGACTGTCATTATATTGTGTATAGTTAGATTAGTGGGGCCATTGTGTTGTGCCTTTACCACAAGCAATTTTACCATTTTCATAGATTGGTTCTGCTGGTTTAATTGTACCGGGAGAATCAGCTTCGCACAAGATGGATGTTGTGGTTATTTCATCTTGAGCAGCATTGGGAGCAAAATTTTTAGCAGGAACTACAAAGACACCGCCGACATAACTTTTTAAGTCTTTTTCCTGGGATACTCCATAATGAAATGCTGCTTTTTTAGTGGCGCGAACTGAATATTTGAAGTTTGGTGTTACTGTTTTAATGCCAAGTCCCAATGCTTCAACAGAAGTGGCAAAAGCATTTTTTTCTGCAAAATAGGCTTGCTGAGCTCTGTTCATTGAGTTAAGATACTGTTTGGCTTCCGATGCCCTTGCCTTGTGAGGTCTAGAATCCATAACAAAGCTATAAAAAATTGCCGAAATCATCCCAATAAATATCAAAAGCACTAAGCATCCACAACCATTATATACAATGCTAGCTGATTTATAATCTTGTTGACTCATGGTATTCTATCCTCTCTGTTTGTAGTAAGGACTTTAGTCCTTATTAGATTATTTTGTTACCTTTGTCGTCCCAGTTCCGCAAACTAATTTACCATTGTGAACTTGTGGAGGTAGGGGAGGTATTGTACCGGGTTTGTCAGCGCTACACAGGATGCTTTCTGTTCTCATTTCATCCTCGCCATTATTTGACTTAACTCGTATTACAAAGACTCCTCCAACATAACTTTTAAGCTCCGGTTTTTTTGATAGTCCATAATTAAAGGCAGTTTGCTTTGTTGCGCGAACTGAATACTTGTAATTTGTTGTCTCCGTTTTAATCTCAATTCCTAAAGCATCAACAGAAGTAGCAAAAGCACTTTTTTCTATAAATAGGGCTTGCTGTGCGCGGTTCATTGAGCCAACATACTGTTTTGCTTCTGAAATCATGGGTTTATTGCTAGCATTCAGAAATGATGGCAGAGCGATCGCGCCAATTACTCCAATCCCCATTAAAAGCACTAAACATCCGCAACCATTAGCTGAAACTATAGCTGATTTAGAATTTTGTTGACTCATGGTTTTGTATCCTTTCTGTTCGTAGTAAGGACTTTAGTCCTGAAAACTTTAATTAAATTCACTGAGGCAGATCCTCTGGAGCTGGTTTCCTAGTCTCTGCCTGGGAACTAGGAATAATCTGGCATATAATTAGATTATTTGGTCACTTCTGTTGTGCCTTGACCACAAGCAATTTTACCATTTTTATAAGTGGGATCTGCTGGTTTAATTGTACCGGGATCATCAGCTTGGCAAAATATCCGTATTGTGCTTATTTCATCTTTTGCAGCATTTGGCTCGACTTCTTTATCAGGAACTGCAAAGACAGCGCCGACCCAACTCTTAAGTTTTTCTTCCTTGGATACTCCATAATTAAAAGCAGCTTGTTTAGTGCTACGAAGTGAATATTTGTAGTTGGTTGTATCCGTTTGAATGCAAATTTTCAAAGCCTCAAAAGAAGTGGCAAAAGCACTTTTTTCTGCAAAATAGGCTTGCTGAGCTCTGCTCATTGAAGTAACTGTCAGTCTTACTTCCGACCGATCGCCTTTATTGAGTCTCGCCAGAAATGTTGGTATAATAATCGCACCCATTAATCCAATGCAGATTAAAAGCACTAAACATCCGCAACCATTAGCTGAAACTATAGCTGGCTTAGAATTTTGTTGACGCATGGTATTATCACCTCTCTGTTCGTAGTAAGGACTTTAGTCCTTAAAACTTTAATTAAATTCACTGAGGCAGATCCTCTGGAGCTGGTTTCCTAGTCTCTGCCTGGGAACTAGGAATAATCTGGCATATAATTAGATTATTTGGTCACTTCTGTTGTGCCTTGACCACAAGCAATTTTACCATTTTTATAAGTGGGATCTGCTGGTTTAATTGTACCGGGATCATCAGCTTGGCAAAATATCCGTATTGTGCTTATTTCATCTTTTGCAGCATTTGGCTCGACTTCTTTATCAGGAACTGCAAAGACAGCGCCGACATAACTCTTAAGTTTTTCTTGCTTGGATACTCCATAATTAAAAGCAGCTTGTTTAGTGCTACGAAGTGAATATTTGTAGTTGGTTGTCTCCGTTTTAATGCCAAGTCCCAAAGCATCAACAGAAGTGGCAAAAGCACTTTTTTCTGAAAAATAGGCTTGCTGAGCTTTGTTCATTGAGCCAACATACTGTTTTGCTTCCCATTGCTTTGCCTTCCCAGCCTGATCCGGAAATGATGGCAGAGCGATCGCGCCAATTACTCCAATGCACATTAAAAGCAATAAGCATCCGCAACCGCCATAAGTTGCATTACTAAAAATTGATTCTTGATTTTTAGTCATGGTTTTGTCTCCTTAAAAGGTATATACAAGGCGATCGCATCTTTCCCATAGCTCGATCGCCTCAACTTTAACTAATCCCTAAGCTCGCAGGTGTTGTACTTCTTTCCGGTCAATGGATCTCGGCTGAATCACTTTACTGCCGATCGCAAAATCGCGCAATTCCACTCTCGTAAACTTCACACCCCAAGGATCTGTCGTTGTATCCAACTCCTCCACTAAAGCATTATTAATTTCATTGCGAGCCGTGTAAAGTTCCTCTAGAGATAATGTCGCAATGTGAGTCCGAATTGAAAGAATCAGCATATTTAACATCGCTTCCTTGAGATTCTGCACCTTGTAGGAAGCTTTTTCTAAGTCAATTATTCGCCAGTAAACAATAAATTCAACGGTGATTGCAAGGCGATCGCGGGTCGTACATTCTTGCGGTGGCAGTCTTAAAATTTGCTCGCGCAGAGTTTGTTTATAGGCTACTGTTTCGACAAAGGGAATCAGAAATGTCAAACCAGGTTCGAGTTTCTTGCGATCGTACTTTCCGAAAATTTCAACTAAAGCCTCATCTCCTTGACGGACGATTTTAACGCTGTTGGCTAAGGATACTCCGGTGATTGCAAACAACACCATCAAAAAATACTGATACATAATGAATCTCCTGGTAAATAGTTGACAGTTGACAGTTGACAGTTGATAGTGATTTATTAGTCTCTTAGAGAGGGACTTTGTTTGGCAAGAAGCGATTTCAATCTCCGAGTCATAAAAGAGCTAGCTGAGATTTAGCCGTTGAGGTGAATTAATCTGTCAGGTACAACAATCAGCGTGTTTCCTTCGCGGCGCAAAACGTAAACTTTTTGTCTGGGTGCGATCGCCCCTTGGGAATCTTCGTTGCGAGCTTTCCACGAAGCACCTTCATAAATCACCATTCCGGTTTCTCCGGGGAAAATTTCGGAGATTGTTGTCGCTTCGGTTGCTTCGGGAATGACAAACTTTTTGCGAACAATGAAAATAGGTCGAATCCAAATGCTCAGGGCGAGGGCTATCCCCATCCAGTAGAAGATTTGCCAGTCAAAATCTTCATACATTATGTTCGCCCAACTAAACTGAAATGCTACAGATCCTCTCCACAAAATAAATGATTCAATTAAAGCCGAAGCTCCCATCATTAGCAGGTAAAATCTGTATTTTTGGGGCTGAGTTTTGATGATTAATAGCTCCATGGCACTAAGCACAACTCCGATTAACAACCACAACATCGGGGGGGTGAAGGCGAAACCTGGTTGATTAATGGCTGACGCCAGCGGCAAAATTAGGATAGAATACACAATGCTTTTACCTCGTTGTGATGGGATTCAACCTTGTTATTTCTAATCTAATCAGATGGCTATTTGAGTTGGCGACTGAGTTATTTGAAAAATCATCGACTTTTCATCGACTTTTCATCGACTTTAGGGACGGTTGGCATTTATGATGGTTTCAGTGTCTTGATTGTGATAAGCAATGCCACGATCGCTAAGGGTGCGCGAAGAGTGCATTCGCGCAGTAAAATCCTGTCTCCTGAGAAATGGCTTTCCCAGTCAGAAAATCCTGGCTGAAGATTTAGGGATGGCTCAATCTACTGTCAGCCATTTTCTGAATGGCAAACCTGTGGATTATGCCAATTTCATCGAAATTTGTCGCGGATTGGGGCAGGAATGGCGCGATTTAGCCGATTTAGAGGCGAATTCAGAGCCAGAGGAGATACTGCTGGTGACGGCAAAAGTGGCGATCCTCTTCGAGGGCTTCGCCAACGACCGATCGACTCCAAACAACACCCTTTCCCAGCAGTTACACCAAGCTTTGAGTGCGGGAGGCCACGAAGTCTTTTTTATTAACAACAGCAGCGACTCAGGCTCATGTTTAAAGCGTTGCGATTATTTGCTGTTACTGATTTCCGAAGAATCTGCCGCTAGCGAAATGATATTGGAACAAGTGCAGCTAGCAAAAGAATCGCACAATTTAACGGGTCACAAACCCGCAATTTTACCGATTTGCGTTGAATTAAATACACCGCTTTCCTTTGATTTACTCAGCTATTTAGCAGGAGTTCAGCCCTGGCTTTGGCGCGGTGCTGGCGACTCATTTAAGTTATTCTCAGAAATTTTAAATATCATCAAAGAAGGTCGCACATCGTTAACTGCCGACCATGAATTAGCTGTACAATGGAACGCAATTAGTAGCACAAAAAAGTCAATAATTCAACCCCTCCCAGCCGCGCCGCCAGAATTGCCCGGAGGACAAGTTGAAATAGCTTCTCGTTTTTATATCGATCGCCCTCCGATCGAATCCCGCTGTTACGAGATGATCGCCCAACCGGGAGCGCTGATCCGCATAAAAGCACCCAGACAAATGGGCAAAACTTCCTTAATGGCGAGAATTTTGCATCATGCAGAAGTGCAAGGTTCTCGCACGGTAGCGCTGAGTTTTCAGCTAGCCAATAGGAAAATATTCGCTAATTCAGATACATTTTTGCAGTGGTTTTGTGCTAGCATCGGTCAAGAGCTAGGAATGCTGGAGCAGTTGCCCAAGTGTTGGGAATTAGCGGATTTGATTGGCAGCAATCAGTGCTGCAAGGCTTATTTTGAACAGTATTTGCTGTCTGAATCCTCAAAACCTCTGACGTTAGGTTTGGATGAGAGCGATCGCCTGTTTGAATCGCCGGAAATTGCCGACGACTTTTTTGGGTTATTGCGAGCTTTACACGAAGAAGCAAAACGGCGAGATATTTGGAAAAAGTTTCGTTTGATTGTGGTGCATTCGACAGAAGTTTATATCCCACTGGATGTGAATAAATCGCCGTTTAATGTGGGTTTACCGATTGAATTGCTGGAGTTTAATTCGCAGCAAGTGCAAGACTTAGCAGCGCGACACGGAATCAATTGGAGTGATACAGAAGTTGCAGAAATGATGGCGCTAGTGGGAGGACATCCCTATTTAGTGCGGCTGGCGATGTATCGCATTGCCCGTCAAGATGTGACTTTAAATCAATTGCTGAAATCGGCGACAACCGAGGCAGGAATTTACAGCGATCATTTGCGCAGGCATTTGTGGAATTTAGAAAAATATCCAGAATTAATCGAGGCGATGAGACAGGTTTCGAGTGTGCAAAAGCCAGTCAGATTGAGGCTAGAATTGGCGTTTAAATTAAATAGTATGGGATTGGTGAAACAGGAGGGAAATTATTGCAGTGCGAGATGCACTTTGTATGAGGAGTATTTTCGCGATCGCCTAGGTTGACAGTCATAGGTTGTACCAGTCTCAAGAACGGGCAAGATGCCCGTTCCACAAGAAAATTTAGTTTTTCAAGAACGGGCAAGATGCCCGTTCCACAAGAAAATGGAGTTTTTGTGGAACGGGCATCTTGCCCGTTGCTAAACAGGTGATTGAGAAGGAAGCCTGATATAAGTTAATACCATTTTCCATAAACGTTGTTACCTTTACTCACAAATTGAAAAGGGTATGAGACGGTAGCGGTCAAATCTCTATCAATGGAAGGGTGTATGCGGCTGACTGATTCGCTATCTTGAAAGTAATTAGCCAGAATCCTCAGCAATCTGCAACGGTTGGCTGTTTGGGCAGGCAGCACAATAATCACAGTTAGCATAACTTTATTCCATGCAAAACACCCTAGAGATACTTCCTTCTTCCGACTCGCCGAGTCTTCCCAAAAAGCAACCCGCACTCCCAAATTACGAAGCAGCCGATCGCCAATTTGTCAATTTGCTAGAAGTCGAGGATTTAGACAAGACGGTGGCGACAAAACCGTTACTTGTCAGCGATTTTGAAAGCGCGATCGCCTATGCAATTCAAGCAGCTTACCAACAGGAACCGGGCGATGAGGCCGCTCACCGCTTCTTGCAGCGCGTGCTTTACCGCATCAACCGCCTCAACTTGTTTTGGTACGACGATTTGCGCCGCTACAACAACGAGCGATCGCACTATTTGCGTTCTGTGCGCGATCGCATTGAGGAACCTTGGCAGCAGTGGGAAATCGCGCAAATCGACGTTGCAGGGCTGCAAAAATTGCCGGATGTCAAGCAAGCCCTGCGCGATCGCGCTGCTGCTGATGTCGATCCTCCGCTAACCCAGACCGATCGCTATTTGCGGGAACAGATGACAGCAGCCGAATACAGACACCTGCTGGCGATCGGTTCTATCGACGGTTTAGTTGAAGCCAGCCACCTTTCTCGCATCCTCGGCGGTGTCGGGAACGAAATTCAGTCAACGCTGACGCGGGTGCTGATCGAAGAATACGGCGGCGGTCGCCTCCCCCGCAAGCACTCGACCTTTTTTGCTCAAATGCTGGCTGAATTCGATATGAGTACGGAACCGGAAGCGTACTTCGATTTAGTGCCTTGGCAAGTGCTCGCAAGCATCAATCACAACTTTCTGCTGACGGACCGCAAGCGCCATTTTCTGCGCTACAACGGCGGACTCACTTATTTTGAGGTGGCGGGGCCCGTCACTTACCGCAATTATGTAACCGGGGTCCAGCGTCTGGGCCTCTCGGAGGCTGCGATGAGTTATTGGGAACTGCACATCCGAGAAGACGAGCGTCACGGCCGCTGGATGGTGGATGAAGTGGCGATCCCGCTGGTTGATAGATACCCGCAGGATGCGTGGGAGCTGGTGTTGGGGTACGATCAGGCGAAGTTGATGGGCGATCGGGCTGGGGCTGCTGTGGTGCGATCGATCCAAGCCGCAGAACAAAATTAACTCTCGTAGGGTGCGTCAGACACTGACGCACCCTACCAAGGCTGTATTTTAAAATGCTGTCATTAACTGAATTAGCTCGATCGACAAATCTCTTGGCGACTTTTGGTGCTTCTTAAACAAAACTCCAGCCAGCAGATAGATATTTTCCGAATAAAAAGCCATTCCCTGTTCTCGGAGAGTGGCGATCGCGCTTTTCACCTTGGGTTCCGAACTATAATAGCCAAAACTTAAAGGTGCAATCTCAAAATTCGCAACCGAGTAGCCTCGATCCAAGGCATAATCGATCAAACCCACAGGATTAGAATAGCTAGAAACCATCAGCAAAACTTCATCGCAGCCCAAAGATAAAAGTTTCTTAGCAATTGTACAACCATCACTCCCCCCGTGCAACAACGGCTGGTAAATCTTATCATCCACCGCCGGCAAGTAAGGCGGATTTGAGATTATACAATCCGCCGACTCGTATAAAAGCGAATCAAAAAAAGAGCAATTGTTGACCGTGTATTGTTCGCTCAGTTCATATTCCTTAATTTGAGACTGAGCAATTTTCCAAGCTACATTATTTAGCTCAAATCCCTGTATTGTCCCGTCAAAATCAGTTCTCAGCAAAGACTTAATAACAGGACTTCCCTCTCCTGAACCAAACTCTACGATAAGTCGAGAATTGTCGCTGGCATTTAACACTAAACTTTCCAAGCAGTGCGCGTAAAAATCTGATTCTTCCGGGCAGTGGAATACCTGTTTCAGAGGATGGGATGAAGTGAGCATAAATTCTGTAACAAAGTTGACTATTTTAAAAGTATCGAATAAGTAATATTGCAGCAATCTGTCGCAAGAGCTATTTGATCAACTTCTGAAATCTATCTATTCCTGTTTTAGCTGCAGCGCTCGAATAACTATTACTGCCGACAGAGGATCAAATTAACGAGATTAATCCGATTGACAGATTGCAATTAGAGCGATTGCTGTTGAGATATTACTTAAGCCACTAATTGTAAATTTTAATAGTGTCAGATATGACCTTTTTGAATTATTCAGTTCCGCCTCTGCGTCGCAAACAGCTTAACAGGGATGTTCAGGAGTTAGAAGGGCTTTGGCAGGTTCAGTTTCCTCTTGGCAAAGATCGATTTTATTCAAAATTTTATACTTCTCTCGAGCGAGCTTGCCTGCTGTGGAGCTTGCTCTTAATACCCATCTTCGGCACAGCACAATTTTTTCCTGTGAGTTGGATGTTGCAAGCAGGTTTGTGGTCACTCCTCAGCCTCGTAGGTACAGCAGCAATGGTAAGCATGACATACTCTCGGGTCAAAATAGAACGCCTGACTTGGGTGCTTTATGGTTGGGTAATATTAATGTTATTA
Organism: Microcoleus sp. K4-B3; assembly: GCF_036704615.1. Lineage (NCBI taxonomy): Bacteria > Bacillati > Cyanobacteriota > Cyanophyceae > Oscillatoriales > Microcoleaceae > Microcoleus > Microcoleus sp. K4-B3. The sequence continues at coordinate 4,439 of NZ_JAUBSF010000095.1, read as the reverse complement.
GGATTGCTGCTGACCGATTTTGGCATTTTTTTCGGTTGGGAAAAAGTGTTGGCGAATCTCTGTACCCTGTGGTTGGTAATGAGCGGAATTGGGTATTTGGGGACAGGATTCGCAGTGCGGTCACGCCCACTTTTAGCTGCAAGTTTATTTCATTTGTCTGGCATTTTAATTGTGCTTTACACCTGCGGTTGGTCTTTCCTATTTACGGGAGGCGTAATGGTATTTAGCTTGCTCGTTTTAGCAGAATTGCAATGGGATATGGGGCACCCGATTAAGGGGCTGCATTAACTTCTGTACTACCGCGATTGCCAACAGCTATCAACGTAAAGCATTAACCACAAGTGATAAGTACATTGCTAATGACTGATGATATCATGCCCGCTAGAATAACGTCACTGCAATTGGTTGGTAGTGAGGACTCTTCGTTATCATCAAACTTTGAGGAATGAAGCCCTCACTACACACGGGATAGGGGTTATGTTAGCGGACACGATATTACTGATCGCTGATAATTAATTGCCACCCGACTGTACAGATTTGCGGGTTTGGTTTGTATCGTCGCCCTTGTGATGCCAAGTGCCACCTTCGCCTTGAACATATTCAGATTTTACGCTGTTCCAAGCAACGCGAGTAGCAGCATCTTGGCTCATTCCATCTTCGCTAGCGCTCTTAAAAGCAGCCTGAAAAATATGCTGCGCTCCTTGGGGAAGTTCTTGTGCTTCTGAAGGTAAGGTGTCAAATTGTTGTTCTGGCATAAGGGTGTCCTATTATTAAACATAAGTTCTATGCTTATATACTCGAAGCAACTACCTTCCTCTCTCTAAAAGCAAGTTTAAGATTGCATTTTTATCAGTCCGAAGGCAGATGTAACATTAAATTTATTGTGGCCGGATAATGCAATTAGATTGCCGTTGCTGGTTCAGCGGGATTTGGCTAATTTCCCTGCTAAAACAGCCATTAATCTGACTTCGGCTTTTTCACTTGCGAATTTAGAAAATACGTCAGCGCAGCGATTACTAAAGCGATACCCGCTCCCAAGGGAAGGATGTTTGTCCCGCCGTTCCACCTAACTACCTCAGAGAGAAACAATACACTCAACACTACTACAATCACGCTAGTGAGTTTGGTTTTCAGGTCGTCGATGGTGTGAATCTCCAGCCAGTGTGGTACTTTGATGCGCTCGTCAATAAACAGCTCGTAAAGCCCGAGTGCAGTAATGTAAAATACTGTGGCGAGGAGAAACAAATCTACAACTTCGATGCAAGACAGAATCAGTTGTTTCGAGTTTTCGCTGGAAACGGATGCTGTAGCTGTGTGGCCGATGGTAATGACGGTTTCCAGGGCACCGTAGATTAAAAGCGTCACAGAGGCTGCAAAAGAACCGAATACAGCGATTAACATTAGATAGCGACTTCGGGCAAGAATTCGATGCAGCATAGTTGATGTCTCCTTGGGAAATGTGTTAGAGAACAAGCGCTCTCTGGCATACCATTGGCTTTACTATATCAGGGTTTGCCCGATCGCGCTCACAAGCAATTCTGACGAGTGCGCCGCCGCTGGTTAATTTAATGTCGCGCGGGTTCGACTCGGATAGCCCTCAGTTCGCATTCCTGTTTAACCCAAGTCAAAGCCCAGTCAAAAGCTTTGCTGTTGCAGGGTTGTAGGCGGTCTGGGACTATGAGCGGTAAATCGGGCTTTTTGAGATAATTTAGTTTCCTGGGAAAGTTTGAGCGGTATTCTGCGAGTGCCCAAATTGCCAGCAGGAAGTTAAGGAAAAATAGGGCTCAAAAAATTTTTAAACCAACTCATCTGGCGGAGCGCTAACCCTAAATTGACGGCGATCAAATCAAGACTTTCTGCCTCAAAGCACCAGCAGCCGGGGAAAATTTATAGGAAGATCCGCGCGCTTGTCTCAGAAACCCGGTTGATTCGTATATGTCTCGTTACTCAACCCAAAATTTTTCAGATCGACCCGGTTTCTATCCCCCGTGCGCAAGTTTTGATTTAGCTAGTCGGCCGCCCAATCAAATATCATCTACCACCTGAAATAAAACGCCATTTTGCCAAATATTCCTAAAGATGAATGGCGCACTTGAACGATACGTAATAGCTTATAAACTATTAACGCGGCGGTCTAATGTATCACGGAAAAATAATCTAGGAAACGGGAATAAATTCGATCCCTTACCTTCATTATCCCGCAGCACAGGTTAGAAAAGTTGCACGTTACGCTGTCAATTTGACCCTGCGGTTTTGGCATCACAAGCGATCGCAGGATTCTACGCAAAAGCAAGCATTACCATGAAATCTTCTAAGTTGTTGAAAATTGTTTTAGCAAGCGCTTGTACTTTAGGTTTAGCAACGGTTTCCTTCGCAGTGCCTGCTTCAGCCCAGTCGGGAGGCGGCGGTGCAGGTGGTGGTGCAGGCGGTAGCGCCGGCAGTGGCACAAGCGGTACTGGTACAAGCGGTACTGGTACAAGCGGTACTGGCACAAGCGGTACTGGCACAAGCGGTACGAGTGGCACGGACACAACTGGTACAAGCGGTACAAGCGGTACGACAGGTACGGGTACAAGCGGTACGAGTGGTACGGGCACGGGTACAAGCGGTACGACTGATACTACAGGCACGGGTACAAGCGGTACGACTGATACTACAGGCACGGGTACAACGGGTACAAGCGGTACGAGTGGCACGGGTACAACGGGTACAACGGGTACAAGCGGTACGACTGATACAACGGGCACCAGCGGTACAAGCGGTACGAGTGGCACGGGTACAACGGGTACGAGTGGCACGGGTACAAGCGGTACAACGGGTACGAGTGGCACGGGTACAACAGGTACAACGGGTACGAGTGGCACCGGTACAACGGGTACAACGGGTACAACGGGCACCAGCGGTACAACGGGTACGAGTGGCACCGGTACAACGGGTACAACAGGTACAACGGGTACGAGTGGCACCGGTACAACAGGTACAACGGGTACGAGTGGCACAACGGGTACTACATCGACGCCGGCTGATACTAATTCTGGAGTTTTGAGTGCTCGGCGCGATAGCCCCAACAATTTGGGGTGGCTGGGAGCCTTGGGTGCGTTTGGTTTGATCAACTTGTTTCGGAAAGGCGGTACACCATCCCATCGCTAGTTTCTGGCGATTCCCTACGGGATAGCTTCGCTTCACGTAATTTTGAAAACTTAGAGGCTTAGAAATTCATGACTTCACTAAATCGCAAAAGTTTGTTCAAAAAATTGGTTGCTGTTGCCGGAATTGCCGGTGTGAGTTCCTTGATAGCTGTGCCAGGATTCGCAGAATTAAACCGCCAGACTCACGGCTTCAGCCAGTCGGGCGATCGGGTTTTCGATCTTGCTGATAACGCTGCCGGCGAGCCTACTGCTCCTCGCCCTCCTGTTACGGATCTGAACAACAATCCGGGCAGTTCTCCCAACAGTCCAAATACCCCCAGCAACAACAATCCCGGCCGTTCTCCCAACACTCCAACTACTCCCAGCAACAACAATCCCGGCCGTTCTCCCAACAGTCCAACAGGTGGCGAAACTTCGCCTAATTCTCTCAGCAGCAGAGACAGAACCTTTGTCATGCAAGCAGGTCAACTTAGTATGCTGGAAGTGCAGCTCGGCAGATTAGCAGTGCAGCGCGGTTCTAGTGCTGGTGTGAAACAGTACGGCCAAGAAATGGTTGAGGAACACACTCGGGCAAATCAAGAACTGATGCAGTTAGCAATGCAAAAGGAAGTAGAATTGCCAACCGAGATGAGCAGCCAGAACACAGCTTTGACCGATCGACTTTCGGGACTCTCCGGTACAAGTTTTGACACCGCTTACAAGCAGGCTATGATCGAGAGCCACAATCAGGCTATTGCTCTGTTTCAGGCTCAATCTCAACAGGGACAAGATCCAGACTTGAAGGCTTGGGCTACCAAGACTTTGCCAAACCTTCAGGCGCACTTGCAAATGGTTAACCAAATGTTGGCCGATACGAGCCAGCCGTAATATCAGGTAGAAGAGGTAGAGTTCGATCGCATAAAACGCGATCGGACTCTACCTTTGCCGATCCGAGAGGGAACAGCAATAAATTCTTTTAAACGCTATAATTTTTCCGAACAATGGAAGATTTTCTCCGCAGCTTGTTGGGCAGCAATATTACAGCGACGTGGCTGTTATTAATCATAGGGTTTTGCTGGATTGCTTACATACCCGGTCGCCTGAGAAATTAAAAATTATCAATTAAAACTTAAAATTAAGTAGGTAGGCGCAAATAAACCTTAGCGTGCAACAGACCAATTGTAGGATGGCTCAGAGCCTCACATTTTCTACGGTATTTCCTGCGAGATCTCCGCATTGGTAACAAGTTAAGCTTGTATGGCAGTTGTCAAGGGGATTTGAGAAGATGTGTCAAAGAAAAATTGATGATTG
>NZ_JAUBSF010000094.1:0-24946 GCF_036704615.1 Microcoleus sp. K4-B3 | reverse complement strand
TAATCACTAATGCCAAATCGTATATATTGCCCTTTTTGTCAAGTACAATTTATACCAAATTAGATGAGCTTACCCTGGTAATTTTGGTGGTATGTGGATTAATAAGATGGCGAATAGGTGCGATCGTTATGGGTCAATAAAAGTCGATACAAGCTGAAAAAAAACAGTAACAATTAGTGCATTAAACTGGCTAGTTCTTATTGATAAACCGTTGAAACCTTTATTAAAGGGTTGGTTTCTGGCGGACGGTTTCTGGAAAGACCGTCCGCCAGAAACCCAGCGGGGAAAGGGATTGGGATTATGGGAGATGTCTGTTCTCTATTGGGATCGATCAATGTTCCTGCTTCTGGGGTTTCGGGGCCGCTTCTTTTTGAGCCGTAAAATCAGTAGCCGCCGCCTGATCGGTCAGACTAATTTTTCCCTTGAGGCTTTCTTTGTCCACAATTCCGCGCATTTTAACAGAACTGTTTTGACCCGTTGCTGTGGAATCGCTGCAACCCGTTAAATTAGGAACCGCACCCGACAAACTCAATCCTTGAGTTTCCCACTTGCCATGTAGAGAAGGTAGCTCCTCGGCTATTTTTTCGCGATCGGCTTCGCTGCTGCCCGATCGCAAATTACCGCTCAAATAAACACCCGATTGCTCGATTGTCAAGACCAAGGAATCAGATTTCAGACATTCGGGCAAACTTTTAGCATCGAAGCTATAACTTCCCGCAATTGCCGGGGCCGCCTTTAAATTAGTTTCGCCGTAAGCACTCACTACTTTGAACAGCAGCGCAACTGAGCCGATCGCAACCCCATAAAATGCCAGCGATTTGAGGCTTAAATGATTCATAATCTTGGTAATTGGTAATTTGTAATCGGTAATTAGGTAAGGTGCGCACTGCGCACCTTACTAATGGCTACTAATGAGTAGTTTGACTGAGTACCGACGCCAAGTGCGATCGCACTTTAACGTAGCACCGCGCAATCAGCAGCGAAGAATGACACTGCACAGCCAATTCATCAGTATACTGTCCCAAAGTTTGGCGCTCAATTCCCCACTCCCGACTCGTACCCGCAATAGTCAAATCAGCATTAGCAGAAGCCGCTACCACTGCTTGAATTGGCTCAGCAGCCTCCACAATCGGAGTTTCAATGCGCGATCGCACCTCAACCGGTAACTGATCCATCACTCGCTGAAACTCGTAACTCAGCTCGTTTCCAGCTTCCCCGTCAACCGCCACCCGCAGCACCGTCAAACGGCGTTCCTCGCTATTAACTAACAGTCTCAGCGCCAATTCTAACCCCAAATCATCGTGAATGTTTGCGGCGTAAGGTACTAACAAGTTATTCAACGTTTCCCGGCCTCTGTCAACAAAAATTGCTACATCCACCTTTGCGTTGCTGAGAATTTGACCGACACGTCCTCCTAAACGGTTGCTGCTAAAAGTAGGCCTGTGCCATCCTACTAAAATCAAATCCGCGCGATCGATCTCCGCAATTTGTGCAGTTTCCCGGGCTACATCATTAGTAACCCGAATGATAGGATGTACAAATTTACGCCCCTCAGGCAGTTCCAAACTATCAATCAATTCTGATAATTTCGAGCGGCGATCTTGAATAATGCGATCGGCTTCTGCAGGCGTACTTTTAAAGGCATAATCCTCATTTAATTCTATCAAACTCAGAGGATGAACCGCCGCCGACTGTAAATCGTCACCACCCATACCAGCAGCCGGCTGCGCCAGCGCTATCGCTAGTTGCAGTAAACCTTTCTGTGTGCTGGGATTGGCAACCGGTACTAAAATTCGATAAGTTGGCAGCAATTTTTTAGCCGTTTCTTCCCTGCTACCCGTTATTGGTAAATCTTCTAATTCTGAATCCTCAGAGCTAACTTCTGAAATATCTAACCGAATTAACCGTTTTGGATAAGTCCACTCCAACAGCGGCGAAGTCATAAAAGTTGTCACTAAAGCCATGATGACTAACATCGTAAATAGTAGCGGCGAAATTACGCCCAGGGAAAGACCGATATTCAGCACAATTAGTTCAGTCAAACCGCGAGTATTCATCAGCCATCCCAGTGCAGAAGCTTCGCGGTTGCTGATGCCACAGACTCTGGCCGCAACGTAAGTGCCGACGTATTTGCCGACAATTGCCACTCCCAAAACTGCGGCGCACAGCAGCCACAATTCGGGACTGTTGAGCAGGCCGATTTGAGTGCGCAAACCGCTATAAGCAAAAAAGACGGGCAGCAGAAATATCAAGACAAAATCTTCAGTTTTCTCCGCTAATTCTCTGGTTAATCCCGCATTTTTCGGCATGGCGGCACCCAGCAAAAAAGCGCCAAAAATTAAATGAATGCCGATCAATTCAGTAATTAAGGCAGAAGCCACAACTCCCATGTAAATTCCCGACAGCACTAACTGTGTTAATCTGCCGGTGCGGTTGTAGTGCTGGGAAATGTGCTGCAACAACCAGCGGACTACAATCAGCATGAAAGCGATGTAAATTAAAGATGCAAAAATGGTCGGCAAAGCGCCTAGCATCGAGTTAGTTCGAGTAACTGCGATCGCCACTGCTAACAAGCACCAAGCTGTCACATCGTCAACGGCCGCGCAAGTCAGAGCCAGCGTCCCCAATTTTGTATTCTGCAAGTTGTGTTCTGTAATAATTCTTGCGAGCACAGGAAAGGCAGTAATTGACATCGCAGCGCCCAAAAACAGGGCAAAGGCTGTAAACGAAACGCTATTATTTGAAACGATGGGATACAGCAGCAGTGCTAGCAAGCTTCCCAGAGAAAACGGCACTAAAATGCTGACGTGGGAAGTTAAAATCGCGATATCTAAATTGCTTTTTAGGTACTTCGGATTCAGTTCTAAACCAACCAAGAACATGAAAAATATCAGCCCCACCTGAGACAGCACGTTGAGGAAAGGGACGGCCTCGGCGGGAAAAAGGGCTGTTGCTAAATCTGGTGCAATTAAGCCAAACAGAGACGGGCCGAGCATAATTCCTGCTACGATTTCTCCAATGACTTGAGGTTGCTTGATCCAGCGGAATCCCAAACCGACAATTCGGGAAAGTGCGATGACAATTAGAACTTCAACTAGAACTAGAATAGGGATGGGCATGGCGTTTTTAGCTTTGAGATTTTTGCGGATCGAGAGGACACGGCAGTAAAGCCGACAGAATTGCCGATCGAAAAAAATGGGTACCAGCTCGATCAAAGGTAGAAGGCACAAGAGGCGCACCAACAACGCCATTCTCTCACAAGCCAACAAAGGCTTTGGCAACCTCCCACCTGGATTTTTCGTTTTTAAGAAGCGCTTGTGAGTAACTCTAACCGCAGCGTGCGCACCCCGCACTAAATTTCACCTCCGGGTGCCCACCGCCCATCTAAACCTAGGGATATAAGATTGTCAGAAAAAGTAGCGCGCGCTGTGATAAACTAGAAAAGTTGTTTAAATTCGCACATCCGGGTTTTCGGGTGTTTCGAGGGCGCAAACCTTCAGAAATACGACCGGGTGGAGGATTAACCCGAATCAGGAGTTAAAAATACAATGCCAGTAGTCAGTTTGGCTCAAATGTTAGAGTCAGGGGTTCACTTCGGACACCAAACCCGCCGGTGGAACCCGAAAATGTCTCCCTACATTTTTACAGAGCGCAACGGGGTTCACATCATCGACCTCGTGCAAACCGCTCAGCTTATGGAAGACGCCTACGAGTACATGAGATTGGCCTCAGAAAAAGGCAAAAAGTTTTTGTTCGTGGGTACGAAACGCCAAGCTGCCGGGATTGTAGCCCAAGAAGCTCAACGCTGCGGTGCTTATTACGTCAACCAGCGCTGGCTGGGGGGAATGCTCACCAACTGGACGACTATTAAGTCCCGCGTGGAGCGCCTCAAGGATTTGGAGCGCCGCGAGGAAATCGGCGCCCTCGATTTGCTGCCGAAAAAAGAAGCTTCGGTGCTGCGCCGAGAAATGGCTAAACTCCAGAAGTATCTGGGCGGAATTAAATCCATGCGCAAGATTCCCGACGGAGTGGTGCTGGTAGACCAACGCCGCGAGTATAATGCGGTGTTGGAATGCCAAAAGTTGGGAATTCCGATCGTCTCTCTGTTGGACACCAACTGCGACCCGGATTTGGTGGACATTGCGATTCCGGCGAACGACGATGCTATTCGATCGATCAAGCTGATTGTCGGCAAGTTGGCTGATGCCATCTACGAAGGTCGTCACGGTCAGCAAGGCGGCGACTCTGAGGAAGACTACGACTACGAAGGTGGCTACGAAGGCGCTGAATATGATGTCGAAATCGAAGAATTGGATGACCCCAATTATGTAGATCCCGACGACGCCGACGCTGAAGGCGGAGAAACCGAGAGCTAGTATTGCCCTCGGAATCTGATACCAGGAAATTAAGAATTAAAGATTGAAAATTAAAAATAATCATTATTTTTAGTTGGATATTTTTAATTTTTAATTGTACATGGCACGAGTCTAAGTCATTAGTAGAGTTCTGGCAAAAGCATTCATTGTGCCAGCGCCCGAATAGATTTGGGCGCTACAGGTACAAAGTCCGCCCTAAGGTAGACTGGGTATTTCTTCACTCTTGTCTAATCATTAACATTAAGATTAGTGACTAATTGCTGATGACTAATGACTGATGACTGATGACTGATGACTAATGACTAATAATTAATTTTGATTGGGAACTTAAAGAAGATGGCGGACATATCTGCAAAACTTGTTAAAGAACTGCGCGACAAAACTGGCGCGGGCATGATGGACTGCAAAAAAGCCCTGGTTGAAAACGATGCCGATATCGAAACATCCATTGAGTGGCTGCGGAAAAAAGGTCTGGCTTCGGCAGGTAAAAAAGGTGGACGAGTTGCCTCAGAAGGTATAGTAGGCAGCTACATTCACACCGGCGGTCGCGTCGGCGTGTTGGTGGAAGTTAACTGCGAAACAGATTTTGTCGCCCGCCGCGAAGATTTCCAAGCTTTGGTGCGGAATATTGCGATGCAAATTGCAGCTTGCCCGAATGTGGAATACGTAAAAGTTGAAGATATCCCCGCCGAAATTGTCGAAAGAGAAAAGGCAATTGAAATGGGCAAGGATGATTTGGGCAACAAGCCGGAAAACATCAAAGAAAAGATTGTTCAAGGGCGGATTGAGAAGCGCATGAAAGAGTTATCTTTGATGGATCAGCCTTTTATTAGAGATCAGAATATCTCGGTGGAAGAGTTGGTGAAACAAACGATCGCCCAAATTGGAGAAAATGTCCAAGTGCGCCGCTTCGTGCGTTTTGTGTTGGGCGAAGGCATTGAAAAGGTAGAAGCTAACTTTGCCGATGAAGTGGCAGCCCAAATGGGTGCTAAATAATCCCCAATTAAGATTGAGAATTAAAAATTAAAAATGTTAAAACTTGATTTTTTGCATTTTTAATTTTTAATTTTTACAGGACTCCTGCACTGCGTACCAAACACCCAGTTTATAACCAGTATTAAATGGAAACTCAGACAATTTGTGGCAGAAACCTGGTTTTTTTGCCCGCCTCCTATTTTAATTTTATACAAGAGATATGGTGCGAGCAAAAGAGCGAATAGAGCAAGATTTGGCAGGACTCGAAGAGGCTTTAGCAGCCTTGACTTTGGAGTTTCGCAGTACCTACGATGGTTATTTAACTGCGTTGGGACAAGCAGTGCGGCAGCAATTAATTTTGGCTTGCTATCACCTTTGCACTCAAGCAGTACCGGAGTCGTTTCTCAAGTTGTCCTTCGACGGGCGGCAAAAAATGCAGCAGTCTGTAAGGGCTTTGGCTGCGGCGTCGGAGGAAAAATTGCGATCTCTAGTGACGACTGAATCCGAAGAAGAAGAAGAAGAGGAAGAAGAAGAGGAAGAGGAAGAAGAAGAAGAGGAAGAAGAAGAAGAGGAAGAAGAAGAAGAGGAAGAAGAGGAAGAAGAAATAAAGGAAAAAAAAGAGCAAAAAAACGAAGTTTCCGCCATTAACTATCTATTTTCCTTGGCAAATTACCAATTGCCAAGTACCAATTCCCCCGAAAGTTTGGCGCGCTGGCAAAATAGTATTGAAAAGTCGATCGCCCGTATTATCAAGCTGCTTTCTCGCGACACCAACCGCTTGCTGCAACAGTCGGGAATCTTGCCCAGTCACTTGCCAGAACCTATTCTAGAAGCTGCTTCTCAAGCTGAATTGTCCGGTGACAGCGTTGCTGGACCACCTAACTTATTAAACTTAATCATTGAAACCGATGCGTCACCAGGATCGCGAAACTTGGCAGAAACATCCGGTAATAGGGCGCTGCACATTACAGCGATTAAACTGCGGCTGTCGGAAATAGAGTTTGCTGATGCGGGAACCTCGGCTTGGCGCCAGCAAATTCGCAACCTCTCTGTAAAGTTGAACTCGCTAGGCCGGGATTACCAGAAAAAGCAGCGGGAACTAGCTGTAGTCGAGGCTGAGTCGGCTTGGCGATCGAGTTGGTTTGAAGATTGATCGGAGGAAGAAGGAAGTTCGCCAACGGATGATGTAACGGGTTTAACGGATTTAAGTCCGAGAAAATAAGTCCGAGGTTCGAGGGAATAAGTTTGATAGAAGAAGTCCGAGGGAAGAAGGAAAAAGCTAAAACGTAAAACTTTTAGGCGATTGGGAAACCCGGTTTCTTAAAGAAATCGGGTTTCTCGGTGTTATACTTTTTTTGGTGGAAGCTTCTTAAAAGAAAAAGTTAAAATTTAAAATCTAAAATCTAAGATCTAAAATCTAAAATTGATATGACTATCGATCGACCAGAATGGCAGCGATTGCAAAAAGCTCTTTCAGTAGAAGCCGATCGCGGATTTAACGACATCCAAGGCAGTCAATACCGCTTCAGCGAGTTTCTGGGCCTCAGTTTGAGACAGTTGGCAGTTGCTGTGGCCGCTTCAGCGCGCGATCGAGCCAGACAACTAGCCGCTGAATTTGACATCTACCCTCAGAAAGATCTCGAACAGCGCCAACATTCGATCGCCATTACGGTCAGTTTTCTGAGGCAATTGGAGCAAGTTTGGGAACAAGAAACTCGGCACCAGCAAGAACAAGCAGGACAAGTCAGACCCGCAAACCCGGACGTACCAACCCCCCCAGCAGTTTCCGTTCCCCGAACTGCACCCCTGAGTTCAGCACCCGCACCACCAAGCCTGACTCTCGACCAACAGTTAACCCGCGTCACCGGCATCGGCCCCGCCAACGGCAACCGCTTGGCAAAACTGGGTTTATACACTGTATACGACTTGCTTTACTACTATCCGCGCAACCACATCGACTATGCAAAGCAAGTACAAATTCGCGAGCTGGTAGCTGGGGAAACTGTCACTTTGATCGCAGAAGTAAAGCGCTGCAATTGCTTTTCTAGTCCGAAGAATAAGAAGCTAACCATATTAGAATTAATTTTAAAAGACCGCACTGGAGAAATAAAAATTAGTCGTTTTTTTGCAGGCACTCGCTACAGCAATCGCGGTTGGCAAGAATTCAAAAAACGCGAGTATTGTACTGGTGCAGTGCTAGCAGCTTCCGGGTTGGTGAAGCAGGGTAAATATGGAATTACTTTAGACAATCCTGAGTTAGAAGTATTAGACGACTCCGGCGGTGCGATCGAATCAATGAAAGTCGGCCGCCTGATACCAGTTTATCCGCTGACGGAGGGGGTGGATGCCGGTTCGGTGAGGCGATCGATTTTGGCTGCAATGCCGGCGGCGAAAATGTTGCCGGAATCGCTACCGGAAGATTTGCGCGAGCGTTACGGTTTAATGGGTTTAGCCGATGCCGTGACTAATATTCACTTTCCGCTCGATCGAGATTGTTTGGCCGCCGCCCGCCGCCGCTTAGTTTTTGACGAATTTTTCTACCTCCAATTAGGACTTTTAAAGCGCCGCCAAACCCAAAGGAAAGCTCAAGCGAGTGCCGTCATCCTTCCTAGCGGCAAATTGATCGAACATTTTTATGAAATCTTGCCTTTTGCCTTGACTAATGCTCAGGAAAGAGTCATCAATGACATCCTCAACGATTTAGCTTCATCGCAACCGATGAACAGATTGGTGCAAGGCGATGTCGGCGCTGGCAAAACCGTAGTAGCCGTCGTGGCAATGCTAGCAGCAATTCAATCCGGCTATCAAGCCGCTTTAATGGCGCCGACAGAAGTTTTAGCAGAACAGCACTACCGCAAATTGGTAGGTTGGTTTAACTTGATGCACTTGTCTGTCGAACTGTTAACTGGTTCGACAAAAATAGCCAAGCGCCGGGAAATTCACAACCAGTTAGAAACCGGAGAATTGCCTGTTTTAGTGGGAACTCACGCGCTGATTCAAGATACGGTGAATTTCCATAAATTGGGTTTGGCGGTAATTGACGAACAGCACAGATTCGGTGTGCAGCAGCGCGCTAAATTGCAGCAAAAAGGCGAGGCTCCCCACGTTTTGACGATGACGGCAACTCCCATTCCCCGGACACTGGCACTGACGCTGCACGGGGATTTAGATGTGAGTCAAATTGATGAACTTCCCCCCGGCAGGCAGGCGATTCAAACCACTGTACTGTCTGCCAAAGAACGCATTCAAGCTTACGATTTGATTCGGCGGGAAGTGGCGAGCGGCCGTCAAGTTTATGTGGTGCTGCCGCTGGTGGAGGAGTCGGAAAAGTTGGACGTGCGATCGGCAATTGAGGAACAAGAGAAACTTGAAAAAAGTGTATTTCCTGAGTTTAAAGTGGGTTTGCTCCACGGCAGGATGAGCAGTGCTGATAAAGATGAGGCAATTACTAAGTTTCGAGACAAAGAAACTGATATTTTAGTATCTACTACTGTGGTCGAAGTAGGGGTGGACGTGCCGAATGCAACGGTAATGCTGATTGAAAATTCTGAGCGTTTTGGACTGTCGCAATTGCACCAGTTGCGGGGCAGAGTCGGTCGGGGCAGCAACCGTTCTTATTGTTTGTTAATGCCCGGTTCCAAAACGGCGGAAGCTATGCAGAGAATGAAGGTTTTAGAACAATCTCAAGATGGCTTTTTTATTGCGGAAATGGACATGAGATTGCGCGGGCCTGGTCAGGTTTTGGGAACTCGGCAGTCGGGTTTGCCGGATTTTGCTTTGGCGAGTTTGGTGGAGGATCAGGAGGTTTTGGAGTTGGCGAGGGCGGCGGCTCAAATGGTAATTGAGAATGATGAAAGTTTGAATCAGTGGCCGGTGGTGCGCGATGAATTGGAGCGGAGATATCAGCGGATGATGAGCGGGTCGATTTTGACTTAGATAGTTTTAGACGCAGCAACGGGGTTTTTAATAATATTTTGTAGTGGCGGGTTAAGCGAATATCTACTATCAAAGCTGGCAGTTTATTGTTGCACTCACGCGCTCTCCTCTGCGTAGGGCGGTTTATTTTCACCTACCTATGTAATGTCAGTAATGTGAGAAACCAGTTTTCTGCCGACAAACTCACCTAAAATCCTAGGTTTTTTTTCAGGAAACGGGGTTTATACCGTTTTGCGGAGATTGCTGCAAAATATCAGGTTGAGCGAAGCGTCAAAAACACGAATTTGTTGGAAACGAGTGCCTCAACCCCGCCTACTTTATGACAGGATTTTGGCCTTAATCTAGGGTATTTTTATGAGTTGTCAGGCTTGGGGCACTTATTAAACCAAGAATCCTTCGCAGGAATGACGGAGAAGTGTCAAAATTAAGGTAGTCCTGCCAGAAACAGGGAAAACGAAATCCAGCCTGTACTGGCCTTACCAGGCAACATTGATTCCTCGCTTGTCACGCTTGCAGGTGGTAGCCGACGGTTCGTCGCATTTAATCTCAACAGTAATTATGAAAGATCTCACTCGTTATCGAAATATCGGCATCTTCGCCCACGTAGATGCTGGCAAGACCACCACAACAGAAAGAATTCTGAAACTGACAGGTAAAATCCACAAAATTGGTGAAGTACACGAAGGCGCGGCGACGACGGACTTCATGGAACAGGAGCAAGAGCGCGGTATTACGATTCAATCCGCTGCTACCACCTGCTTCTGGAACGAGCATCAGCTCAACATCATCGATACCCCCGGACACGTCGATTTTACGATCGAGGTGTACCGTTCGCTGAAGGTGCTCGATGGTGGCATCGGTGTGTTCTGCGGTTCGGGTGGAGTTGAACCGCAATCTGAAACCAACTGGCGCTACGCTAACGATTCCAAAGTCGCTCGCGTCATCTACATCAATAAGCTCGATCGCACAGGTGCAGATTTTTACCGCGTTGTCAAGCAAGTTGATAAAATCCTCGCAGCTAAACCGATGGTGATGGTATTGCCGATCGGCATAGAAGAAAAGTTTTGCGGCGTAGTCGATTTGCTGACCCGCAAAGCCTGGATCTGGGATGACTCCGGCGATCCGATGAACTATCAAATTAAAGATGTCCCCGCCGATATGGTCAATGATGTCGAAACTTGGCGCGAACAGTTGATCGAACTGGCAGTGGAGCAAGACGACGCTCTGATGGAACAGTATCTCGAAGGCAACGAGCCGAGTATTGATGACCTCAAGCGCTGCATTCGCAAAGGTACTCGCGATCGGGCATTTTTCCCCACCTACTGCGGCTCATCGTTTAAAAACAAAGGCGTGCAGTTGGTTCTCAATGCCGTAGTTGACTACCTGCCAAACCCGATGGAAGTCACACCGCAACCAGAAGTCGATCTCGATGGCGAGGAAACCGGCGAGTTTGCGATCGTCGATCCCAACAGGCCATTGCGGGCACTCGCGTTTAAGATCATGGACGATCGCTACGGTGCTTTAACCTTCACGCGCCTGTACTCCGGTAAGCTGTCCAAGGGCGACACCGTACTCAACACCGCCACAGGCAAAACCGAGCGAATCAGCCGTTTGGTGGAGATGCACGCCAACTCTCGCGAAGAAATTGAATCCGCGCAAGCAGGGGACATTGTGGCGATCGTCGGCATGAAAAACGTCCGCACCGGACACACCATCTGCGACCCCAAAAATCCCGCCACCTTAGAGCCGATGGTATTCCCCGATCCCGTTATTTCGATTTCGGTCAAACCGAAACAAAAAGGCGGCGAAGAAAAAATGGGAGCAGCCCTCACCAAGATGGTCCAAGAAGACCCATCCTTCCACATGGTGACGGATCAAGAAAGCGGCGAAATGATTCTCAAGGGGATGGGCGAGTTACACCTCGACATCAAAGTAGACATTCTCAAGCGCACCCACGGCATCGAAGTAGAAGTCGGCGAACCGCAGGTAGCCTACCGCGAGTCGATTACCAAGCGCCTAGAAGACGAATACACCCACAAAAAGCAATCAGGTGGTTCCGGTCAATTCGCCAAAATCGGCTACGTAATCGAGCCTGGTGAGGTGGGAAGCGGCTTCCAGTTTGAGTCAAAAGTGACCGGTGGTAGCGTGCCGAGAGAATATTGGCCAGCGGTCGAAAAAGGCTTTGAAAGCTGCATCGACAAAGGCGTCTTGGCCGGATTCCCCTGCCTGGACTTAAAATTCACGCTTCTAGAAGGCGGTTTCCACCCCGTTGACTCGTCAGCAATGGCCTTTGAAATTGCTGCCAAAGCGGCCTATCGGCAGTCTCTGCCGAAAGCGGGGCCTCAGTTGCTCGAACCGATTATGAATGTCGATGTATTCACTCCAGATGATTACATGGGCGACGTGATCGGCGACCTCAACCGCCGCCGGGGGATGATGAAATCTCAAGAAACAAGCCAGACAGGAGCGCGGATCAAGGCAGATGTGCCGTTGAGCGAAATGTTTGGCTACATTAGCGACTTGCGTACTATGACATCTGGGCGCGGTCAGTTTTCCATGTCCTTCTCGCACTATGCTCCTTGTCCGAGCAACATTGCGGAAGAAGTGATCAAGGAAGCGAAAGAGCGTCAAGCCGCGAAGTAGTTAATTCAATGGGTTCCTAGGCAGTGCCTGGGAACCCATTTTAAGAGGAAGAGCCTCGATCGCACAGGCAAACAGGAGGCAGAGTCTCCTGTTCTGCGTCCCCCGTCGGAGAAGATCCGCACCTACCACACAAAACTTTCTTTCGCATAATCCCTCAGTAGCGGTTGCAAGCCAGAATCAGCAGCCATCCTTTCGATGAGGGATAGCACTTTCAGAGATTTCAGAGCTTCTAACAGGACTATTGTTGAGATTGAAGGTAAAATTTTCGATCGCAGGTCTAGAAATGAGACGGACGTATCCTGGATCGCCAGAAGTCTCATCACGTCTTTTTCTAGAGCTGACAAACGCTCAAACTGTCGATCTAACACCTCACGAATCTCATCAAAAACCATTGTGTTTTGTCTTAAGAATTCTGTGATGCTCCCACCAAATAAACGCTGAATGGTTGCGGCAACGATGCTGAGAATGAGGGGATTGCCACCGTAGTAGTCAACTAAGCGATTCCATTCCGCAGGCGTTCCCTGGAATGAGCCTCTAGCGCTAAACATCCCTTGGATTTCTGTAAGCTGCAATCTTCGGATGGATAAGGAACGGATGCCTAAATTCTCCCCTGACATCGACAGGAGCAGTTTTGGTTCTACTCGGCTGGTTAACACCACACAGCTTTGATGTCGCCCTTGTCCCAGTTGTTGTAAAAGCTCGGGATACGTCTCATCGTCAGCAGGGTGTTGTTCGGTAGAACCGTTCCTCGAAGGGGTTTGTGGCGTATGCGCTGGCAGAATGGATTCAACGTTATCCAGAACCAACAAACAGGGTATTTGTCTCAAGATATCCATCAATTGCTGCATTTTAGCGCCGATGGGTTCTGGAATTGTGGGGTTGGACTGGGGGGCGAGGTGGCGAATCAGGTCGTCTAGGAAATCGCTCAAGGGTATGGGGGAGTGCGATCGGGCGATCGGTCGGAAACTGCGCCAAACGATGGATTTAAATTCATGCTGTACCTCTTCTACCAGCTTAGTCACCAGCCAGGTTTTACCGATACCACCCATACCTAAGAGAGCGATCAAATGACAGCGATCTTCTAGAACCCATTGCTGCAAAGTGGCTAATTCTGCGGTGCGACCCTGGAACACTGAAACATCTGGTGCCAGACCCCAACTCGTGCCATTATTCGGGGGAGGCGATTTTGTAACCTGTGCTTCATGGGACAATGCAGCTAGAAGTGGCTCAGTCGTTTCCCCCCCGATAAAGGACAGATAATCGCTGGGTTCTAAGGTCAGGTCATAAGCGCTGAAGTAACGCACGAGGGTTCGTAAATCAACACCCGCTTTCCTAGCGTGGACTTTGCTGAGGGTATGGGTCGATAGCCCAGTCTGTTCGCTTAAAGCTTCTAAGGAACAGGATTTTGTGTAAGGGTTCCAATTGTCTGTCTGAGATATTGGTGTTTGGATTTTCTGAAATCCATGCGCGGTAAGGATTGCGGTTTTTCTGCATCGCGGTTGAGGTTGGAGCATAAGGAAATATACGCAAGCCTGTTAGTCATAGTAAGTAGATAGGTTAACGGGACTTTTCAGTGAAGAGCCGTGCTTTTACACATAACTTAATCGAATTTGCAGGGCTTTTGGGGAGGGCGATCGACCTGGAATTCTTATTAATAAAAGTTCAGAGGAATTTGTTACGAAGTGTGTAAAGTTTCCTGCTTAATATCGCTCCCTCTGAATGAAAATCTCTTGCTGCATCTGAAACTGAGATGGGGAATAGCTTTGGAGGTTTGCTGGTGCTAAAGCCTTATCTTTCTTCTTAAAATTGCAAACTTTGCTGGTGTTGAGGGAAGGGAAGCTGCATGATTGATTCATAAGCGATGCAGAGGTTAATCTATGACTGACAAAATAATTTCACCTCCAGGATCAGTCCTTAATGATAATATCTCATGGAATAACGATAACGGTGGTGCTTGCGTCTTCCCAAAAATCCAAGTTAAGGATCAATTCACAGTGGATGTAGGGGATTCATCTCAAGTATCTTGCTGGGAAAGTGTTTTTTCATCTCCACAAGTCCTCGATAATGGGGAGCATGAAGTATGCGAAAAGGTTTTAAATCCACAAGTCCTCGATAATGGGGATCCTCCTAAAGTCACGATTGCTATTATCCGAGCTGCTGTGAAGATTGCCCCTCTTTTAACCCTAGCTTCTCTGATTGCCTATGGACTATCACGTGGCTACAGTGTCACTGGAAAAAAAACCGGAACCACCATGCAGTTCGAGTTTAAGCCCAAGCGCCAAGTATCCTACAAAGTTAGTGGAGTATATACCTCCTCTAGTCTTAATCTTAATGACGAAGACGACTTATCTCTTGATGCCATACTAACGGACAAGGATGGCCACAAACTTGGAACTTTTCAGATAATCCGTGAGCCTGAATAGGGTTCATTTAATAGACAAAAAGCAAAATAAAAACAACGAGCTGATCAATCATCATGGATATCCAACTTAATCTCATCAATTACTCAAATGATGTCGCCAATAGTCAAGTATTAATTTTTCAAAAAAATGAAGCCACAAATTTTGGTGAGCTAGCTATTGCTTGGAAGGTAATAACTAATTGTGGTGTGGGGTGTAACCATCCCTTCGTATTTCCGTTAAAATTTGAGGTATGTTCTTCAGATAGTGATGGTAATTACACGCGTAAAATGTCAGCAACCAATGGAAATAAGTTTGCAGTAGAAATGGGGAGATCTGGTCATATTCTTCGTCTTACTTCTGAACCAACAGCCAGTCCATTTGAAGTTGAACTCAAGAATAACCTGTCACTGGGTTCGGTGTCAGCCAAGGTCTTTAAAGACGGTAAATTACTCGCCAAACATCAGATTGTTTCGCCTGCTCAAAAAGCTGTTTTTCAATTTATTCCGAAGATTTTTATCGGGGTAGTATCTGATGTTAAACAAGGAGAAGAAATCAATACCGCAGTGCTCTCTGATATCAATACAGAGTTTGATTTGCTAGGTATTAGCAGTGCTGACATAATTATGAGTGGTGGTGGTGGTGGTACATTGGCTACGCAATTCAGGTTTGAATTAGACAATGTTGTTTAATAGTCTTTGATTGAAACAGATTATAAATTAGCATTACAAACTTGTAGATAATGGGTTAGAATTCCGCAAGAGAAATCCTAATGGTGCGTAGGATTTCTTTTCGGATTTCCCGATCACTATAAGTACCCAAAAACTCAAGCGAACAGAAACTGTACAATGACTTCTAAAGAACTAGAGCGACCCAATAGACGATATAAAGTAATTCTTTCATTGAGAGCGACAGCAAAGCAATCTCAAGTTGAGCATGATCTTCTTGAAAAACCTAAAGCCGAGCAAATGCTAGGGGAAACACCCGTATCCTATACTTGGAAATCAAGTGATGACCAGCTTAAGTTAACGGCTCAAGCTATTTACAACAATCAAAATATGTTGACAACAATTAATCTTGAGATTGCTGATTTTACAAGCGAGCATAAAAAGCCTATCTATAAATGTGTTTCCTTCCCCAAAATCGAAAATGGAGCAACTATTCAATTAAAGTCTTCAGGCAATTTCACCGTGAGTGGTTATATGAAGCTAACAATGCCTTCTGCTTATCCTGATGATGTGTTATTGTTGTTAAATTTTTACTATGGAAATAAAAACAATATAAAGCACGTTGAAGGAGGTGCTTGTTTAATTAAACTGAAGCATTCCAATTTTGCACGTTAGCCATTTTAAGGGGTACTAAAACCCTTGCAATCTCGTTACTTTGGGTAATGACTTTACAAAAATGGCAAGAAACTATCTGACTTGACCGAAATCCGAGTCATAAATCCAGTAGATATGATAAGGTTAATTGATGGATATGATAAATGACAATGAAATCAAGCTAAAGGGACTAGAGGCATTAGTTAGCGCATTAGGAGAAGTTCAAGCTGAGAAGTTTATCAGTCTCATCTTACGAGAACCGTTTGATTATACTCTTTGGCAAAAAGATATTTGGTCTGATGTAGGTCTAGAAGAACTCAGTCAAAAAGCGATGAACAACTATAAAGCAAGCCAGCCAAACGGCTAATAGTGCGATCGCCCATTTTGTAGGGTGCGTTAATGAAATGTAACGCACCGCCTACAAAATTTATTCATCCCAAATTCCTTGGGCCATTTCTGGACTTCCATCCATTCTGCAATTTGGCGGATAAATTCCCTAATCAATAAACCGATGAATGCTCGAAAATTGCCAATCTTGCGGAGTTATATTTACAATACTCACAAGCATGACTGGCGCGATCGCTGACAATGGTTAAATTTATAGCAACCCTCAAGACGGAGGTCATAACTATAGGGTTTCGACATGGGTTTTGCGATCGCACACTGCCTGATGAGGTACTACTTCCAGTTTATGCCATAATCGCCAAGGCGGTTGCTATGCCACCAACCGAACGTCCTGCTGGCACTCCTAAAAAATAGTTTTTACTCTCCGACAAAAATTCTCTATTCAAAAGTCGCTCTAAAAGGGCGATCGCCCGTCAATCAATATAATGTTTGCTAAGATACAATCAATAATTTAAAACCCAGGCAGGTAGCCATGACAGCCACCCTGACTCAAACCCCACAAGCCGGGTTTCTGCTGAAAAACATTAGTTGGCAGACTTATGAATCTCTGGTAAACGAACTCGCCGAACAGCCTGGAATTCGTTTGACTTACGATCGCGGAAATTTAGAAATTATGACTCCATCAGCACCCCATGAAGGTAGTAAGAAAATTTTAGGCCGTTTTGTGGAAAGTGTGAGTGAAGAATTAAACATCGAAATTCGGAGTTTGGGTTCTCTAACTTGCAGGCGCGAGGATTTGGCTCGCGGTTTGGAACCGGATCAGTGCTACTATATCGAAAATGAGAATGTGGTTTGGGAGAAAGAACAAATCGATCTCAATCAAGATCCGCCGCCAGATTTAGTTGTGGAAATTGACGTGACTAGCAGTTCGATCGATCGACTTTCTTTATATGCAAGTTTAGGCGTACCGGAAGTTTGGCGCTACGACGGAAATCGTTTAATAATTTATCAGTTGGAAGCACAGGAATATGCAGAAAGAGATGTTTCTCCGACTTTTCCTTTTTTGTCGCAAGTTGAGATGCTGCGCTTTTTGGAATTGAGGAGGACTACAAAAGAAAATGCTTTAATTCGCTTGTTCCGGGAGTGGGTGAGGAGTCAAATTCAGTCAGGAGAGTAAATGAGGGCGATTCCCTTCGGGATAGCTCCGCTTCACGTACTTTGGAAATGATATCATATCGTGTAAAACATGAGTTTGTAGTGAGAACTTCACTCCGAGCGAGTTTTATGGGAACATTAGTCCTCACTACCAAGTTAATTATAATTCTTGACGCGGATAGGATATTATTCGCCAGCCCAATCAGCGCGAAATTTCTCCACAACTCGATTTAACTCCACCGAATGAGAGGCCTTAAATAATATACGATCGCCCGGTGTGACAAACTCCATTAAATGCCTTGCTAAATCTTCGCGAGAATTCTCCCTCGCAATATCTTCTACCTCCACAAAAGGCAAACCCGCCGCACCCGCAGCCATCGCCCCCGCTTCCTCAAAATCAGCAAAAACAAACAAAGCATCCAGATTCAACTCTCGCGCCGTTGTTCCCACTTGTCGGTGAAATTCGATCGCCCTGTCGCCCAATTCCTTCATCGTTCCCAACACCGCAATCCGGCGCTTTCCTGGAGTATCGGCTAACAGTCTTAGGGCCGCCAACATCGACTCCAAACCAGCATTGTAAGTCTCATCCAGAATCACAATATCCTGTGGCAGATCGTAGCGGCGCGCCCGTCCATCCGGTAACTGCACAGACAAGCCTTGCTTTAAAACTTCCCAATCAATACCTAACACTTTCCCTACCGCCAACGCAGCCAAATAATTTACAGCATTGTGTCGTCCCGGCAGCGGCAGTGGCAATTCTATACCTTCTACTAACATTGTATCATGGTTGAGCAATTCTCCGCACAAATCGCCTTCTTCTAAACCGTAACTTAAAGTTTTTCCCTGCCAAACTTTGGCCGCAGTTGCGATTAATCTGTCACAATCGTGATTGAGAATAGCAATGCTATCAGCAGGCATTTCGGCTAACAGTTCGCACTTAGCTTGGGCGATCGCCTCTTCCGAACCCAATCGCCCGATATGCGCCGTTCCTACGTTAGTAATTACAGCCACTGTAGGACGCGCAATTTGCGACAGCAGCGCAATTTCGCCACTCCCGCGCATTCCCATTTCAATTACAGCATAATTGTGTGAGGGCGAAAGCTCCAAAAGAGTTTTTGGTACTCCAATTTCATTGTTGTAGTTATATTGAGTTTTAAGAACATTTCCCCTCGTTGACAAAACCGCCGCAATTAATTCTTTAACAGTAGTTTTACCGACAGAACCAGTAACAGCAACTATAGGTATACTGAACTGGTCGCGCCACCAGCGGGCGATCGACTGATAAGCTTTTAAAGTATCGTCCACGCGCAACAGGGGAAAATTAGGCAATTCCTCTTGCCAATCTCGATCGACTATCGCCGCAATCGCCCCCAAATCCCGGGCTTTTGCCACAAATTGGTGACCGTCAAAATTGTCTCCCCGCAGCGCCAAAAATACTTCGCCCCCCTCAAGAGTGCGCGTATCTGTGGCAATACCTGTCCCTAAAGCTGTCAAAACATCGTCAGGCACAGCAGGCAAAGGTACAGTTAAAATTTCAGAAAGTCGGGGGATACTTACGCGACAAACCATAACCAGCACTCACCATTCAAATAGTTATTTTCACAGCTAATCCTACCTTGCCTGACCTGAAATTCTACTAACAGGGGGCTGCTGACCAGGATAGACCTTGACAATCCTAATACTAAATCGTCAGCAAACCAAGAAATTCTTCCGTACCTACCCACAATCTTTACCAATACTTTACAAAGTCTATAGTGATTTAAGGCCTTGCTAATTACCAACAATTCATGCCATGCTGATGTTGGTAAATAGTTTAACTAAGCAAAAAATATCGATCGGCTTAAGCTGCTCACAGCTTCTACCCCTAAGCCTCATCCGGCGAGCAGCTCGGTTGACTCAATTGTTGCGCTTCATCTGCCAATTTATCAAGCTAATAGCGCTGAAAGCTCTTGCCCCTGATTCGGAGGGTTAATCCACAGTGAACGACTACAATAGACAGATTTACGAAGAAGAACAGCTACTTTACAAGCACTGGCTGGAGTTGGTACAACAAGAGCAGCCGGCCGAACTCATCAGCCGCTTTCGCACTTTGTTTATCCAGGGTACCGGATATCCCGATCGCTCCGTCGCGGAGGCACTCGAAAAAATAGCAGCCTCAGAACACGCCGAACAAGAATTCAAATACATCCTCAACCGCTGCTGCCACATCCTGATCAACCGCTGGCAAACTTACCCCAGCAAGCAAGCAGCCATCCCTGAATTGATCGCTCTGTTTGAAGAAGCGCCCAAAATACTATTTGGATACAATCTATCGCGGGGGCGAGGCTCGATCCCCAAATTAGTAAATCAATTTACCGAAAGCGAACAGTACCTCACACTCCAACGCTTAGCCAAAGTCATAACTCACAGCAATGAAGATAGCAGCAACAGCAAAATCCCTGCTACCCTTGCCCTCGGAACCTTAATTCCCCGCTACCCTTACCTCTACAAACACTGTCTCCTCAGCGACGACAGCACCTACGAACAGCAGAAAATCATTAAAAAAATCCAAGCTCAAAAGCAGCAGCAATTTGAAGTCAACCTCTCCCAATACGTCGCTCACCAAGTGAGAAAAGCCCAAACAGCACGGCGGGAAACCTCAATTTCCTTCGGCAGAAGTATACAGCCTATAAAAAACCCAACGCTGTTGAGCGATCCGGAACTGTTCTTTGCCCTCAAGCAATTTGTCGGAAAAGTAGAAGGAGCCGATACCTACAGACAGCTAGCGGGCCGTTTCACGGCGAACGCCAGCACAACTGGGTCCTACGGCTCATTTAAAGACGACTTGTACGAATACCTGATTTCTTCTGTCACCGACGAGCGCTACGGCAAACGTCAATTTAACGAAAAATTGTATAAGCAACTACAAAATACCTTTCCTCACAGCGACGATCAGAAGTTCAACGAATTTTTAATGATCAGAACTTGCAGCCAGTTATTGAACTTTTTAGTAGTAGAGAGTCCTGTGCGGCCCAACCACTTTGTCTTCATCGACCTGATCTCAAACCTCGGGCCGACCCAAACCACAGGTTTGCTGCTGAAAATCGTACTAATTTGCGGCAAAGTCAAGCCCTACCTAGAAAAGAGGCTGGCAATTTTGTTCGGTCACTATGAATTCAGTACCCGAGAAGGCGTGGTGTGGTTAGTTAAAGCCCTGGAAAACGTGAACCTAGCTTTGAGTACCAACTTTGGCAAGGTGGATGTATCTTTCCTGCGGTGAGAGCGCGCGCCACAACTTTCTGTGCTTCCACCTTGACAAAACATCACAGCGAGAAACCAGGTTTGTGAATACCCTAAAAGTTTTACGTTTAATTAGAACGACTTAATTAAGTGCTGAAACCTACTCAAAAGACGCTATTCTATGTTAAAGTACCAAGTGTGAATCAGATTCAGTTGCAGGCTTTGTTCATTGCTACAGAATTGTCTAAAAACTTGCCCTTCTGTATCGGCAGGGGACTCTCCGAAACTGAAATCTTCGCACTGTCTAAATTTTGGAGTTATTCCTCATGTCGATATACGTCGGTAACTTATCCTACCAAGTTACCCAAGAAGACATCACCACCGTCTTCGCCGAATACGGAACCGTTAAGCGAGTACATCTACCTACCGACAGAGAAACCAGTCGCCCCCGCGGCTTCGGTTTTGTAGAAATGTCCACAGATGCAGAAGAAGATGCAGCCATTAGTGCTCTCGACGGAGCAGAGTGGATGGGTCGCGACCTAAAAGTTAATAAAGCTAAGCCCCGCGAAGATGAAGGCGGCCGGGGTGGCGGCAACCGGGGCGGCGGCCCTGGAAAATTTGGTCGCGCAGGAGGAGGCGGCGGAGGAGGACGTTATTAATTTCCTCATTAATTTCCTCGGATAAAGATTTGAGATTGGAGAGTTGAAATTGGCGATCGAGCTCACCTAGCTCCGAACCACTTCCGGCCGTTCCGAAAAACCTATGCTCTTCAAGTTTCCATATCTACCGCATTAAATATACCAAAAAGCCAAGGGCCTAACCCTTGGCTTTTTGGTATGAGGGTTGACGGTATGACTCACAAACTGGCTGGGCGAAGCCGTTGCAGTGCCGTCAGATTCTAATCGTCAGGTTCGATGGTGCTGCTCAATCCGTGATTATTGAGCGTTTCAGCGTAAAACTCAGCGTGTTCGAGAGCGCAAACAATCACCAATCCCATCCCGTTAGTATGGGCTTCCATCATCACATTTACCGCCTGTGGCTGAGTCAGACTCGGTACCGTCGCCATCAAAGTCTGCACCACGTACTCCATAGGATTGAAATCATCATTGTGCAGCAGAACGCGGTAGCGCGGTGCAAGCTTGCGAACTGTGGAAGGCTTTTGAATAATTTCGACAGACACTAATCTATACCTCCTGACTTGTAAAATGTTAAAATTTGTCAACAATCTTGAGCCGGATTCCTCCGCTGTGCAAGAGTATGTCACTTTCAGTTATTTTATTGAAATCTGAAAAATCAGACAAGGCAGCCCCTTGGTCGATCGCGAGCTGTGAACCCCACACCAAAGCCGGAGGGGGTGTCCTGGGCCCTGGGCAACCACCTTCCTAGCGCCATAATATTAGAAAGGCGAGATCGGTTAAAAATAACAAACTACTACCTGTTGAGTCTCCAGAACTGAGGGAACCTTATATGAAACGCAAACCTAAATCCTACAACGACGACAGATTCAGCGGCGACGCATCCCGGGGAGATGAAGACTCCGGCTCATTTGGCGGACAGTCGCGGCGTCAACCTCAGTCCGGCAAACCCTCTTTCCTCAATTCCGCCACCCTTGGGATTTTAACAGCCGTCTTTATTCTGGGAATTGGGATTGGGATTGCTTTTAGCTCCACAGCTACCATTAGCCCAGAGAACGTAGCATCCCGCGAATTTATCGATCGCAGTGCCCCGAACCCAGAACTTTGCGTGCAGTTTGGAGCAAGCGCGATGGTGACAGATATGCGCCTCTACGTCACCCTCAACCCCTTCAACGTCTACATCTCGCAGCCGAGTATGCGCCCCGGATGCGTCCTGCGAACCAATAACTGGGCAATTCTGGAACAAAGAAAACTTATCAGCCAAAACCAAGTGCGAGAGTGCAAAAATCGCATGAACACATTTGGCTTCACCGGCCCCCTGGAAGCCCAACCCGAAATTAACTGTATCTACCAAAACGACGGCGCTAAAAACCTGTTCCTCAACCAACCGGGTTCGATAGCTCCAACCACTGAAGGTCAAAATTTCTAAATCGCCGATATAGCGGTTTTCAGTTGAGTGAAGTACAGATGCTCGGGTAGGGACTTAGGCTTAGCCTAAGTCCCTACTTTATTTCATACAAGGGAAAACTGCTCTCAGTAGATTTTGAAGCCCGAGGTTTGAGGGAAGACTTCCTTCTTCCCTCAAACCTCGGACTTGTTCCTTCAAAAACCGAACTGCGGGAAATCTTCCGTTAACTGAACTTGCAAAATTTGGCCGGGTTGAATCGTAGCAGGTTGAGGAGCAGCGACGTAAGTTGTAGCAACACCACCGGCTGCTCCCGCCAACAAACCAATACCCGAAAAGCCGCTCAGCAAGAACAAAGCTAAACCACCAATACCAGTATTTCGCAACAAACTGCGATCGGAAGGCTGTTGTCGGCGGCCTCCCACAGGTTCCGAGCGAGCGAAGAGAGGGATATTGCGGCCGTTCAGACTAATAGCTTCGACAACAAATCGACTCCCGAGGTTGGTCGTTTCAAATCGACCGATGACAGGCGTATTAGCAGGTACGATCGTATTGCCGCGACTGTCGAGAATTCCCCCTTGCAGCAGCAGCACTTCCTCTCGGCTGGGTTTCGCACGGGCAAGGCGCAAAGCCTCAGCACGAGGGTATAGCAAACTGAGCTCCGTCCCCGCCGGCAACAAGACATTCGCCCCAGCCGCAGCCTGCAAAACAGCATTCGATCGTCCGCGAGGAAGTGGTTCACCAAAGGTAAGCGTCCGCTGTTGGGGTGCATCAGCAGCCGTTATTTGAGGAGCTAGGCGGGGTACAGCAGTACCTTGTACCCCCTGAGTCTCCGTCAAGGCGAACACTGACTAAAGGAACTCTTAGCGGTCGGATTTTGTCGTTGGGAGTTGGGGGCTGCGAAGAATTTGTAGCGAGATTCAGGGAAGTAGCAGGGTCAGGTCGATCGACCTTTGGGGCACCAGTTGAGTTGGAATCTGTCGGCGGCTGGTTTTGCGATACTTGTATTGCAGGCTGGGGTTGAGTTTCGGAAGTTTCCATCATTGGAGTCGGTTCGATCGAAGGACGCAACACCCAGCGATTTTCTACCCCGCTTCTTTGGAATTGAACTTTCCCTGCGCTGAAACCGACTCCGGGAGCCAAATTGACCAGAATTCTCGCCGTTCCCGGTTGAAGTTGACTCACCGCCACAGAACGTACAGTACCTTGCGGGTATAGCTGAGTTGCATCTACTCCGATCTCAGTATTGGGCAAATCCACAGCAATTTGATTCGGGTTGAGTAGAGAATATGTAGGGGTTGTTCCCTCTGGGAGAGTAATTTCTAGCTGATTTGTCGCCGGATCGAATTGCCAACTTGTGACTGTAGAAGCATTTGCGGGTTGCTGTGCTGCCGGCACTGCTGCAACTGCGGCGGCGACTGCTAGACTCAGACTCAGTGACTCGATCGCAAACAATCCCGCTGGTAGAGAATCAACAGCCAATTTTTGTAAGTCTTCCCCAAATCTGGTGAGTAATTTTTTGTATGGCATGGCGGCTGGGTGAAATTTTGGATCTGAAATAGATTATGGATGGGAAAATTTTGCCTTCGGATGACGCTGAAAGTTTAGCATTATGGCGATATGAAAAATTTAACTAAATGGAAATTATTGCGATCGCGCTTCGTTCTTAACAACAAATGGTGTCAGGTTAGACAAGATGAAATAGAATTGCCAAGCGGACAAATTATAGACGACTTTTTTGTTCATGTCCGACCCAATATCGCCCTAGTATTTGCCACAACAGAGCAGCAAGAACTTGTATTTGTACGCCAATACAGGCACGGAGCAGGCGAGATTTTGCTGGAACTCCCGGCTGGAGCTTTCAATCCTGCTGAAGAAAGCGCCAAATCTGCTGCCGCCCGAGAACTTGCCGAAGAAACGGGATATGTTGCTGAAGAAATTTTGGAACTAGCAACCTTATATGATAACCCCGTCAAAGATACCAATTGTATTTACCTATACTTTGCTAAAAATGTCAAGCTTGCCAGCAAAATACAATTGGATATTACAGAAGATATTGAAGTAGTTTTAGTCCCACTTGCCGAAGTTTTTTGTAAAATAGCAAACCGAGAAATTTGCGTAGCCGGGAGCATCGCAGCTATTTTTTTAGGATTAGATTTTTTGCACAAACAGCCGTAAAGTGTGGCGTGCATGGAGCCATAAACGATCTGGTTAAACTTATATTAGGTTCCCGCCAAAAAACAAAATATCAGGTTGGTAGTGAGGAATTCAGAGGGAGTTTTCGGAGGACTTCAGTCCTCACTTCCAACCTGATAATGATTATTTTACGGGACATAATATGAGTCCGCTCTTACCGAGCAAAACTCAGAAAATCCACAGCATTCAGAGAATTATTAGCGCCAAAAACCTGAGCCAAAACCTCCCCAGTGGCAGCAACTTGCAGGAGTGTGCCATTGGCAGTCGAGTTAATTTGCAACGACTCAAAAGTCAAGCCGTCGGCGAGGACAAACTTGTCAGTTCCTACATCAAAATTGAG
>NZ_JAUBSF010000093.1:0-25586 GCF_036704615.1 Microcoleus sp. K4-B3 | reverse complement strand
CTAACCGAGTTAATCGGCTAGGCTAACCGTCCCACAAGGGTTTAAGCCCTTATTTTAGGTTAAACGAGTCGCACCAAAGCATCTCTAGTAAAAACCGCCAGACATTTCTCGGAGCAAAGCAACTGCCACAAGATTAAACCCAAATCGACTCGCCCCTGGTAATAACTAGAACGATCCGACAGAAAAATTATATAGGGGCGCGAGGTTGATAGGCCGATCGCCCGATCGACAATATCCCCAGTCGCCACCACCAAATCGCAGCAGCACGAATGCATCCAAACAGCCTGCAATTGCTGCCAAGTCAAAGCAATCAGCCGGGTTCCAACATCTTTGAGCAAAAACAGGGGGTTCATGTCAAAAACTCCCCCAGATGACATTTGACTGGTAGACCCAATAATTGGCAAGGTCGATCGGCTGTAAGCAGCCCCGTCACCTACAACCGGCATCGCGGAAACATCAACATCCGCGCCAGATGCTTTCAAAGCTTTGAGAATTTGACAGTTAATTGCGTCTTCCCCGTGGCCGTTGCTGAGGAAAAGCACCCCCTTCGATTTCATAGAATCAGAATACAATCAGAATCAGTGCCGAGCTTTTTTTAAAGACAGCCGTGCGATAGCTACACTCGGGTCGGCTAACTTTTTGTTAGTCTAATTTAAATACATTGTGGAAGTGAAACAGCGTGAATATTGAAATTGGGCGGGGCAAAAGCGCTCGCAGAGCTTACGGCATAGATGAAATCGCGCTTGTACCCGGACAGCGCACCCTCGATCCGAGTTTGGCAGATACCAAGTGGCAGATTGGCGGGATCGATCGAGAAATCCCGATTATCGCCAGCGCAATGGATGGGGTAGTCGATGTCCGCATGGCGATTTTGCTGTCGGAATTGGGAGCAATGGGCGTGCTCAACCTAGAAGGAATTCAAACCCGCTATGCCGATCCCCAGCCAATATTAGAGCGCATCGCGAGTGTCGGGAACCACGAATTTGTTTCCCTGATGCAGCAACTCTATGCCGAACCGATCAAACCAGAATTAATCGACCTGAGAATTAAAGAAATTAAAGCAGGAGGAGGGATTGCCGCCGTCAGCGGTACACCGGCCGCTGCGAGCAAATACGGCTCAACAGTTGCTGAATCGGGAGCCGATATATTTTTTGTGCAAGCAACAGTCGTCTCGACAGCTTTCCTTTCCCCTGAAGAGATCGCGCCTCTAGACTTAACTCAATTCTGTCAAGAGATGCCGATACCAGTAATTTTGGGCAACTGCGTGACCTACGAAGTCGCTCTGAATTTAATGAAAACTGGCGCTGCGGGCATTCTCGTGGGCATTGGGCCGGGTGCAGCTTGCACATCTCGGGGCGTATTGGGTGTCGGCGTTCCCCAAGCCACAGCGGTAGCAGACTGCGCCGCCGCGCGGGACGACTACTATCGCGAAACTGGCAAATACGTGTCGGTGATTGCTGACGGCGGTTTAATTACCGGTGGCGATATCTGCAAGTGCATTGCCTGCGGCGCGGATGGAGTGATGATTGGTTCGCCCTTTGCCAGGGCCGCCGAAGCTCCCGGCCGCGGCTTTCACTGGGGGATGGCGACTCCCAGCCCGGTTTTGCCGCGCGGCACTCGCATTCGCGTGGGGACTACCGGCACTGTGGAGCAAATTTTGCGCGGGCCTGCGCTGCTAGATGACGGTACGCACAACTTGCTCGGAGCTCTGAAAACTAGCATGGGCACCTTGGGCGCTAAGGATATTAAGGAGATGCAGCAAGTGGAAGTGGTAATTGCTCCTTCTCTGCTGACTGAGGGTAAAGTCTATCAAAAAGCTCAGCAGTTGGGCATGGGTAAGTAGATTTACCGACCCAAGACCAGGGTACGTTGACAAAATTTGTTCAATAGTCTCGAAATTTACAGAATGTTGTGGAATTATCGAGAAGGAGATGTCACAATATAAGAAGCGGAGACGAATGTTTCCGTTCACTCCTCACACCACACTCCGCCCGGACTACTGTTCGGGCGGTTCCTTTTTTGCCGGAAATCTTCGCTCTTGCTTACTAGGTACAGAGCTGAGGCTCTTAGCTCCGGAGAGTGGGAGAGTGGGAAAGTAGGAAAGTGGGAGAGAGGGCAATAGGGGGAGAATTTTTCTGCAGAATGCCTTCTGCCTTGGGAAACATAAGTGCCTTCTGCGTTCGGAAACATAAGTGCCTTCAACCTTCTACCCTTTTCGTTTTGCCTTCGGAAGCCGAATGCCTCCTTCCTTCTTCTTCAGAAGCCTTCTGTTAAAATCGTTGACGCAAGTGGTTACATTTTTTGCTAGACTTGTTATCCGAGAAATAGTATTTACAAGGATGGCTAGGGATGTCAGCAGCCGCGCAAGTAACCGACTCTACCTTTAAGCAGGAAGTGCTCGATAGCGAAGTTCCAGTTCTAGTGGATTTTTGGGCTCCCTGGTGCGGGCCCTGTCGGATGGTGGCGCCCGTCGTAGACGAAATTGCCCAGCAATATGAAGGGCAGGTCAAGGTAGTAAAAGTTAATACCGACGAAAATCCTCAGGTTGCCAGCCAATACGGTATCCGCAGCATTCCGACGCTGATGATATTTAAGGGCGGTCAACGGGTGGATATGGTCGTTGGGGCAGTTCCGAAAACTACTCTGGCAAACACTCTGGAAAAGTACATTTAACTCAACTGCGAGCGGTTGCGCGCTGTTCTTTTTGGACCGCGAAAGCTAACTCGCTTCAGAACCGGGGCAAAGCTACTGGAAAAGTTATTAGTTGCCAGCAGGGCAATTTGCTGGTGGCTATTGGCTTCTAAATTTGGCTTGCCCCTTAATTTTTATTAGCGACAAATTGTTACCGTTTCGGAAAAATTCATGATTCCTTCTGGGTCTGGTCAAGGTCTTGAGTCCCTCCAAGCTGAATTGATCGATTTGATCGATCGCTTCCCAATGTTGAAGCACTCTGAGTGGATCGAACGATCGCTCTCTACTATAGTGCAAATGGCCGGAGAGGAGCTCGATCGCCTAGACTGGAAGATTCTGGCTGCCTCGCTCCGAGATATGGAGAGCGCTTTTGAGATGTTTTATCCTTACCGCCACGTTCGCAAAATTGTGATTTTTGGTTCGGCGAGGGTATTACCGGAATCGGCGGAATATTTGATGGCCAGAGACTTTGCGCGGGCGATGGCCCAGCAGGGGTTTATGGTAATTACTGGCGGCGGCGGCGGGATTATGCAGGCGGGGAACGAGGGGGCGACTGCTGAACGTTCTTTTGGGCTGAACATTCTGTTACCTTTCGAGCAAAGTTCTAATCCTTTCATTGCGGGCGATCCCAAGTTGCTCACTTTTAAATATTTTTTCACTCGCAAGTTATTTTTTCTCCGGGAGAGCGATGCTTTGGCTCTGTTTCCGGGCGGTTTCGGCACTCTGGACGAGGCTTTTGAGTGTCTGACTTTGACTCAAACTGGCAAGTTCGGGCCGGCTCCTTTGGTCTTGATCGATCGACCGGGAGGAGATTATTGGCACGATTGGAATTATTTTGTGCAAAAACAATTGCGGGGCCGGGGTTTGATTTCAGCCGACGATCGCAGCCTCTATACGATTACTGACGATGTAAATGTCGCTTGCGAGGCGATCGCAAGTTTTTATCTGGTTTATCACTCCTGCCGCTACGTTAACGAAAAATTGGTAATTCGCTTGAAAACAGAGCTTTCTGAGGATAATGTCGATCGGCTAAATGCTGATTTTAGCGATATTGTTGTCACCGGAAAAATTGAAAAAAGTCAAGCTTTGCCGCCGGAAATAGGAGATGCAACTTTCGATCTGCCGCGCCTGACTTTGCATTTCAACCAGCGGGATTTGGGGCGACTTTACCAGCTAATTGCTGCTATAAATCAAATGGGTGCAGCTTCGCCGGAAGCGACGCATCCAGAAAAAAAGTAGTTATCAGTCATCAGTCATCAGTAATTTTTGATATGGGTGAGGTCGGAGAGAAGTTTGACAACTTTTGTTTTGACAAAATCGATTAAGATAAATATTTGTACAAAGTTCAAAAAAAAGCGGGCAATAGCAAAAGAAAATCTTGTCAATATCTTGATGGCATTATTTGGGAAAAACCAGCAAAATGCTAGACCTGCTGCTAATTAGCGCTTTGGGATTTCTCGGCAGTTTCGGTCACTGCGCGGGGATGTGCGGCCCGCTGGCAATGGCGTTTTCGCTATCTAGTGCCGGCAAGGATAAATTAGCTACTTTGCGCTTTCACCTACTGCTGAATTTGGGGAGAATTTCTGCTTACGCTTTCGTTGGTGCTGCAATTGGCGGACTGGGTTCGGTGTTGATTGCTGGCGGACTTTTGGCAGGTACGGGCAGCGAATTGCGGCGCGCGATCGCACTTCTGACGGGCACTATGCTGATTTGGTTCGGAGTAGTGCAAATTAAACCGGGTTTGCTGCCGGGATTGCCGCTGCTGCACCCAATGTCGCACGATCGAGTCGGACAAGCAATGAACAAGCTTTCGGCACAAAAAAACTGGTGGGTGCCGATTGCTTTGGGTTTGCTTTGGGGTTTGATTCCCTGCGGTTTCCTCTACGCGGCCCAGATTAAGGCGACGGAAACGGGAAACCCGGTTTTGGGTGCGGCGACGATGCTGGCCTTCGGACTCGGCACGCTGCCAACTATGCTGGGAGTGGGTTTTTTTGCTGGCAGATTGAGCGCTAACAGGCGGAGTCAACTGTTTCGTGCGGGTGGTTGGGTAACAGTGGCGATCGGGATTCTTACCTTGCTGCGAACCGATGAAATGGTAGATTTTACGGGCCACGCAGCGCTGCTGTGCTTGATGCTAGCACTGTTGGCGCGTCCGGTTAGCAAGTTTTTGCCGCAACTGCTGCGCTACCGCCGCGCCTTGGGTGTGGGCGCGTTTGTCCTAGCTGTCGCCCACACGTTTCATATGCTGGATCATACGCTGCGATGGAATTTTGATGCTGTGTCTTTCATGTTGCCGCAGCATCAGTTGGGAATGGCGGCTGGGATGCTGTCCCTGCTGTTGATGTTGCCGGCGGCAGTTACAAGTGTCGATCGCATTCAAAATTTTTTAGGCAAGCTGTGGCGAATGCTTCACCTGTTAAGCGTTCCAGCTTTCTTGCTGTGCGCTGTACACGCAACACTCATCGGTTCCCACTATCTGGGCGGCTTTGAATGGACGGCGGTTAATCAATTACGGGCGCTGCTTTTGGGAATAATTGCCCTGGGCGTCTTGCTAGTGCGATCGCGCTTGTTTTGGTCTGTTTTATCACTGGAGAAGTTCTATGTTTCGCCTGTCAAACACAAGTAAAAGTTTGGGATTGTTAGTTTTTTTGGGATTGCTAATTGAAGCAGCAATTCCCAATCCGGCGCAGTTAAACTCGATTTCTGTTTTGGCGCACGAAGTCGAAGTATCGGGAGATGTAGCCGCTACCTTTCACCTAGAACCCAACCACAACCCCCGCGCCGGACAGCCTGCGAGAGTCTGGTTTGCGCTAACTCGCAGGGGCGGTCAAATTATCCCACTAGAGCAGTGTAATTGCAAATTAGCGGTTTATCCGAAAGATCGCAAAGAAGCGGATAAGCCACTGATGCAGCCGCCTTTAAAAGCAGTATCTGCGGAAAAATATCAAGGAATGCCAGGAGCAGATATCGTATTTCCCAAGGCTGGCATTTACGAACTTGAATTGAGCGGAACAGCCAAAAATAAAGCTAATTTTAAACCGTTTAAACTGAGTTACAGTGTGACGGTTAGGTAATACCATTTTAGATTTTAGATTTTAACGACCGATCGAGAGATTTTCTGTGAATTAATTGCAGAGACCACAAAGGACAGGAAAGAAGAGGAAGATTGAGAGCAAGTTTTCTATTTTAAGTTGATTTTGGCACAAAGTCGATAATTTCGTTAAATTACTATTATAGCAAGTACCACGAGGGTTATGACGTGCTTAATAGCTGAAATCCTTAATTTTATTGCCCTTGTTCTCGAAATTCTTTCTTCTTCCTTCTTCCTCCTTATTTCAAATAGCAAATCTTAATTTTTAATAAAGATCACTGGGTTAATTCTGCACTAAGTAAATTTCTGGGTTACATTGTCAGTGTCAATTCTGGAATTTGTGCAAGCTAACCTCTATTGAACTGACCAAAGGATATAACGATGGATATCTTATCTAACACCGTGGCGCTATCGCGGATGCAATTTGCACTAACCGCCATCTTCCATATGCTGTGGCCAGTTCTGACTACTGGAATGGGGATTTATCTGGTAATTGTTGAGGGAATGTGGCTGAAAACTCGCAATCCCGACTACTACCACCACGCTCGTTTTTGGTCTAAACTCTACGTCCTCAACTTCGGAATTGGAGTAGCTTCCGGAATTCCAATGGAATTTCAATTCGGCACAAACTGGGCACCATTTTCCGAAGCAGTCGGTGACTTTTTTGGCAGCATTTTGGGATTTGAAGCTTCAATGGCATTTATGCTAGAAGCCGGCTTTTTAGGAATTATGCTGTTTGGTTGGGAGCGCGTTCACCCGATCGTCCATCTTTTCGCTACAATCATGGTAGCCTTCGGCGCTAACCTATCCACAGTTTGGATTTTAGTCGCTAATTCTTGGCTGCAAACTCCTGCGGGCGGAGAAATGGTCAATGGCAAGTTTATTGTCAGCGATTACTTTCAAGCAATTATGAACCCGTTCGCATTAAACAGCATTCTCCATATGTTTTTTGCGACGTTAGAAACTTCGCTGTTTGTCATTGGGGGAATTAGCGCTTGGTACATTCTCAATAAGCGCAACCAAGCCTTTTTTTCCAAGTCTTTAAAAATTGCCATAGCGACAGCAATCGCCGTGGCACCCTTGCAGATATACATCGGACATTTGAGCGCCGAACAAGTTTATCACTATCAACCCACTAAATTAGCAGCAATCGAAGCTAAGTGGGAAACTTCACCAGCGGGAGAGTCAGCAGATTGGACTTTGCTAGCTTTTCCTAATGAAAAAGCCCAAAAAAATGACTGGGAAATTAGCGTGCCAAATGGCTTAGGATACGT
This sequence comes from Microcoleus sp. K4-B3, assembly GCF_036704615.1. NCBI lineage: Bacteria > Bacillati > Cyanobacteriota > Cyanophyceae > Oscillatoriales > Microcoleaceae > Microcoleus > Microcoleus sp. K4-B3. The sequence continues at coordinate 18,530 of NZ_JAUBSF010000093.1, read as the reverse complement.
TCTGGAATTCAAACAAAAACTCTCCGAACCCGTACTCGGTTTAAAGGAATGGAAGCCAGAAGATAGACCCCGGATGGTGGGTTTAATCTATTATTGTTTCCGCATCATGTCCGGCATTGGATTCTTTTTTGTAGGATTGATGCTGTTGAGTATAATTCAGTGGATGCGAGGCAAACTTGCTGCTGAAAATATTAGCAGTCAACCTTGGCTGCTGCGTGCTTGGGTATTAGCTGCTCCCCTAGGATATATTGCTGTAGAATCGGGTTGGATTGTCCGCTGTGTCGGCAGACAACCGTGGGCTTTATACGGGCAAATTCGCACTGCTGACGCGGTGTCAAACATCCCCGCCACCAATGTTTTAACTTCTCTCAGTTTCTTTGCAGTTATTTACAGCTTTTTGTTTGTTTGTGCCTTGTATTTTGGCAGCAGAATTATCCGCCAAGGGCCTAATTTAAATCTGCCAGTACCGGGATTAGACAATGAACCTGCAATCGAAACTCAACCTGCTGAACACATTCCCGATAAACGTCCAGTAGAAGCACAACAATAGGAGATTTTATGCAAGCTTTGGAGCATTTTCTCCCGCAAGTTTGGTTCGTAGTTTTAGGTATTTTTCTCTTGCTCTACGTCATGCTAGACGGTTTTGACTTGGGAGTCGGAATCTTGTCTCTGACTGCTGACGACGAGGAACGCAGGGGCATTTTAATGACGAGTTTGGGCAACGTTTGGGACGCTAACGAAACTTGGCTGGTGTTGATGGGAGGCGCTCTGTTTGGCGCATTTCCCCTCGCTTACGGTACGATTTTAACGGCGCTGTACATACCGATTTGCATGATGCTTTTTGGTTTGATATTTCGGGCTGTCGCGTTTGAGTTTCGCGAGCATTCTAACCGGAAAAAATTCTGGAATTACGCTTTTGGTGCTGGCAGTTTTTTAGCATCTTTAGCTCAAGGATTTGCCCTCGGTGCGGTGCTCGAAGGCATTGCGGTTGATGAAGCAGGTCACTTTGTGGGTACTACTTGGGACTGGCTGGATTGGCGATCGATCTTGGTTGCTTTGACGCTGATTCAAGGCTATGTTTTGATCGGTTCAACCTATTTAATTATGAAAACAGAAGGCGAACTGCAAACAAATCATTATCGCACGGCTAAAATTGCGGCGGTGACAACACTAATCGGAGCAGTTTTAATTACGATCGCCACTCCGATTTTTTACGAAAGTGCTAGAGCCAGGTTGTTCGAGAAACCGCTAGTTTATGTATTTGCCGCGATTCCTTTGTTGGGAGTGCTGTTGGTGGGACTGCTGCTGAAAAGTCTCGCAAACAAAGAAGAACGCACGCCGTTTATCTGGACGATTCTGATTTTTATGCTCAGTTTCATCGGCTTGGGGTTGATTGTTTTTCCCTACATTATCCCTACGCAAATCACGATTTACCAAGCCGCAGCTTCTCCCAGCGCGCTGGTGTTTATGATTGTGTTCATGGGCTTTCTGATCCCGATTATGATTTTTTACAACATCTACAATTATGTTGTTTTTCGGGGTAAGGTTGTCGGTAGCCACTACGGGGAATAAAGAATAATAAAACCGCAGATGCAGGCTAATGTACGCAGATAATATCAACTCTATATCCGGCTTGATATTATCTGCGTATATTTGCGGGCTAATTACAGATTATTGTTTTCTGAATACCGCCACAAGTTACGTAACCATACTATACATAGCGCAAATAGTGCGGAGTAGAGAAAGGACTCGTTTAGAATTAGCGATCGCACGTCATGCGATTTGAAATTTGAGATTTGAGATTTAAGATTGCTCGCACGGATGAGTCCGGGGCTTGCGATCCGGAGGCGGAGCTTTTTTCAAAGTACACGGATGAATCCGGGGGCTTGTGACCAAGTTGCTTTCGTCAAATAATAATTGAAAAACATCGGGGAAAAAATTACAGTTAATTCTGTCCCTAGCAAGGATGCAGAGTTTGCGATCGCTATCTTTGTCAAATAATAAAATACAATGGAATAGAAGGTTTTAATTTAACTGTTTTATAATAAAGGGTCAACCAGTTATGGATGCGATCGCCCATTTGTCAGGTTATCAGATTACAGAGCAACTTTATGTAGGTGCACGCACCCTCGTCTATCGAGGCATCCGTACCCGCGATCAATATCCAGTCGTCCTCAAACTGCTGCGAAACGAATACCCCACCTTCAACGAGCTCGTCCAGTTTCGCAACCAATATACCATTGCCAAAAATCTCGACTTCCCTCACATCGTCAAACCCCTAACGCTGGAAGTATACCAAAATAGCTATGCCCTAGTAATGGATGACTTTGGTGGAGTATCTCTACCTACTTATCTCAAAACAGCAACAAATCAAACCCCATCATCTCAAGCTTTACCTTTAGCAGAATTTTTCCAAGTCGCCATACAACTAACAGACATTATTCACTATCTCTACCAAAACCGAGTTATTCACAAAGATATAAAACCCGCTAATATTCTCATTAATCCAGACACAAAAAAAATCAAACTAATTGACTTTAGTATTGCATCCCTCCTACCACGAGAAACCCAAGAAATCCAGAATCCCAATATTTTAGAAGGAACATTAGCCTATCTATCCCCCGAACAAACAGGACGGATGAATCGAGGCATTGACTATCGTAGTGACTTTTATTCCCTGGGTGTGACCTTTTATGAATTGTTGACAGGAAAGTTGCCATTTATCTCTGATGACCCGATGAAAGTGGTACATTGTCATCTCGCCAAAGAGTCGATACCGATCCATCAAATAAATCCAGAAGTTCCCCTGATTTTATCAAAAATTGTCAGTAAGCTGATGGCAAAAAATGCCGAACACCGCTATCAAAGTGCATTAGGACTCAAGCACGATTTAGAAATTTGTTTATTTCAGTTACAAAAAACAGCGAAGATAGAATATTTTGAACTTGGAAAGCGAGATATTAGCGATCGCTTTACTATCCCCGAAAAGCTTTACGGTAGAGAAAAAGAAGTTGCTCAACTATTAGCTGCCTTTGAGCGAGTCAGCCTGGGAACAACGGAAATGATGCTAGTAGCAGGTTTTTCGGGAATTGGGAAAACAGCCGTTGTCAATGAAGTTCATAAACCCATTGTCCGTCAGCGCGGTTATTTTATCAAAGGCAAATACGATCAATTTCAACGCAACATTCCCTTCAGTGCCTTTGTGCAAGCCTTTCGCGACTTAATGGGTCAACTGCTATCAGAATCGGATACCCAACTGCAAACATGGAAAACCCAGATTTTAGCAGCAGTGGGAGACAACGGACAAGTCTTGATTGACGTGATTCCTGAGTTAGAAGGCATAATTGGCGCTCAACTTCCTGCAACTGAATTGTCAGGAAGTGCCGCCCAAAATCGCTTTAATCTGTTCATGCAGAAATTTATGCAAGTTTTTACAACCAAAGAACATCCTTTAGTGATGTTTTTGGATGACTTGCAATGGGCGGATTCAGCCTCCCTGAATTTGCTACAATTATTGATGAGGGATACAGGATATTTATTAGTATTGGGGGCCTATCGAGATAATGAAGTTTCGCCCGTGCATCCATTTATTTTGACAGTGGATGAGATAGTTAAAACGGGAGCAACAGTGAATAGGATTACTTTGCAAGCGTTAAGCGAAGCAGATATGAATTTGTTGGTGGCGGATACGCTGAATTGCGAATCATCCATTGCCCAACCTTTGACAAAATTAGTATATCAAAAAACTCAGGGAAATCCTTTCTTTGCCACTCAGTTTCTCAAAGCATTACATGACGATCAGCTAATTACCTTTAATTGGGATATTCGGCATTGGCAGTGTGATATAGCCCAAGTCAAAACCTTAGCTATCACTGATGATGTCGTTGAATTCATGGCATTGCAATTACAGAAGTTGCCCAAAGAAACTCAGGATGTTCTCACATTAGCTGCTTGTATAGGAGCGCAGTTTGATTTGAATACCTTAGTAATTGTCAGTGAGAAATCTGCTGGAATGACGGCTACGGCTTTATGGAAAGTATTGCAGGAAGGTTTGGTAATTCCCACGACCAAAATCTATAAGTTCTTTACGGAATCGGATAGTGATGAAGTTTTCAAGGCTTCAGCTAATCCAACTTATCGATTTTTACACGATCGCGTCCAGCAAGCCGCATATTCGCTAATTCCTGATTCACAGAAAAAAGCAACTCATCTCAAAATAGGACAGCTACTCCAGCAGAATTCCCCAGAGATAGAGCAAGAGGAAAAACTGTTTGATATTGTCGGGCATTTCAATCGAGGAATTGAGTTAATCGCCCAACCGAGCGAACGAGAAGCCTTAGCTAAACTGAATTTAGAAGCCGGTTGTAAAGCCAGAAATTCTACCGCCTACACAGCAGCTAGAGTTTATCTGCAAACAGGCATTGATCTACTAACAGCCAACTGCTGGCAAAGGCAGTATGAATTAACCCTGAACCTCTATGTTGCTGCTGCTGAAGCCGCCTATTTGAATGCTGACTTTGACGGCATGGAAGAGATAGCAGCACAAGTGTTGCAAGCAGCCCAGACAATTTTAGACAAAATCAAAATTTACGAAATTCAAATCGCCGCCCAGACAGCACAGAGCAAGTCACTAGAAGCCATTGCAGTAGCAAGAGATGCACTCTGGCAATTGGGGATTGAACTACCCAGTGCACCTGACGAAGCCTTGATTAGCCAAGCGCTACAAGCCGTTGCTAGCCAACTCCAAGGTAGACGGATTGAAGACCTAGCTAATCTGCCGATGATAACTGATGCCAAGGCTCAGGCTGCCATGCCACTGTTAGGAACGTTATATTCTCCCATCTTTCTGGGAATGCCGGGTTTGCTGCCCCTACTTAGCTGCAAGATGGTGAGTTTATCGCTCTCCTTTGGGAATGCGCCAGCATCGACGGTGGGGTATGGCATTCACGGACTGGTGTTATGTGCGTTTTTGGGAGAGGTGGAAACGGGGTATGCCTTTGGTAAATTGGCACTTTTATTGCTTGATAGGTTCAATGTACGAGAATTCAAGTCCATGATTCAGAATCTATTTGGAGCCTTTATTCAGCATCGCAAAGAAGCAATGAGGGCAGTGATGCTGACGACGAAAGATAGCTATACGGCTGGCATGGAAACTGGCGATTTTCTAAGCGCTGGCTACAGCATGGTCACTTACAGCTATATGAACTTTTTCAGTGGAGTAGAACTGAGCAATTTGGAATCAGAAATAGCAAGTTACAGCGCTGCCTTGGCTCAGGTCAAGCAATATTCGGCTCAAATTTATGTAGATATGGTGCGGCAGACGGTGAACAACTTAAGGGAAGTCGAGATTCTGTCGGATTGCTTAATCGGCCCGGCCTACGATGAAACAGTGATGATGCCCAAGCATAATCAGGATTATGAATTCACTGCCATCGCCGAGGTTTATATCTACAAACTGTTGCTTGCTTACTGCTTTGGTAACTACAAAGAGGCGAGCAATTACATTAGCCAAGCCCAGCCCTATTTGATAGCAGTACCAGGATGTATTTTTATTCCCATTTTCCATTTCTATGCAGCCCTGACGCATCTGGCGCTTTTACCCACACAGCCAGAAATTGAGCAAGCTGATATTCTTGCCTCTGTGGAAACCCATCAAACCACTCTGCACCAGTGGGCGCAAAATGCTCCCATGAATCATCTGCATAAGTGGTATTTAGTTGAAGCAGAACGGCAGCGGGTTTTGGGTTACAAGGCAGATGCACTGGAAATGTACGATCGCGCGATCCGACTCGCTCAAGATCATAAATTCGTCAACGAAGAAGCCCTTGCCAACGAACTAGCAGCGAAATTCTACTTGGAATGGGGCAAAGAAAAAGTAGCTCAAGCCTACATGATTGAAGCATATTATTGTTATGCCCGATGGGGAGCAAAAGCCAAAATAGACGATTTGGAAAAAAGTTATCCTCGCCTACTCGGTCTTATCCTTCAGCAAGCTCAATCCTTTACTTCCTTTAAGGAAACGATCGCCCGGGGAACGATTACTTATACCCACTCTTCTAGCAGCAACTCTGAATTTCTAGATTTGCCTACTCTGATCAAAGCCTCTCAAGCCATTTCTGGGGAGATTGAACTAGATAGACTCCTGACTACTCTCTTAAAAATAGTGCTTACAAATGCTGGGGCAAGCCGGTGTGTGTTATTGCTTAAACAAGATATTGAGTTACAGGTAGTAGCCCTTGTCGTAGAGGGGCAGGAACCACAACTATTACCATCAATACCGCTAGAATCAAGTCAGGATGTAGCGATTAGTTTGGTCAATACTGTCAAGCGGAGTTTGAAACCGCTGGTACTTGCCGATGCGAGGGTAAATCCTCAGTTTGCTGGAGATAGTTATATTGAACAGCACCAGCCTAAAAGTGTGCTTTGCAGTCAAATTGTTAATCAAGGTAAGTTGATTGGAATTCTGTATCTGGAAAATAACCTGACGGTTGGCGCATTTACGAGCGATCGGGTTGAGGTGCTGAATTTGCTCTGCTCTCAAGCCGCTATCTCCCTGCAAAATGCCTGCCTCTATCAACAGGCGCAACAAGCTTTTGATAACCTAAAACAAGCTCAATTGCAAATTGTCCAAAGTGAAAAAATGTCGGCGCTGGGAAATCTAGTCGCTGGTGTGGCTCACGAAATCAACAATCCGGTTGGTTTTTTAAATGGCAATATTCAACCGGCATTGGATTATGTTCAGGATTTATTTGGCTTGCTCGATTTGTATCAACAAAAGTATCCTCAACCCGATGCAGATATTCAAGAGGAAATTAAAACAATCGATCTCGACTATATTCGGGAAGATTTACCGAAGTTGGTTAGCTCGATGCGTGAAGGTGTGAAGCGGATTAAAGATATTAGCACTAGCCTCAGAACTTTTTCCCGTGCCGATAGCGATCGCCCTGTTGCTTGTAATATCCATGATGGCATCAACAGTACCTTGATGATCCTCAAACACCGTCTCAAAGCTTCAGACACTCGCCCGGAGATTCAAGTTATTAAGAAATACGGGGATTTGCCTTTAGTTGAGTGTTATGCCGGCCAGCTCAATCAAGTTTTTATGAATCTGTTGGCGAATGCGATCGATGCCCTGGATGAATCAAATACTGGACGGAGCTTTGCAGAGATTAAAGCGACTCCTAATAAAATTATGATCGAGACAGAATTATCGGGCGATCGGCAGCAAGTTGTGATTCGCATCAAAGACAATGGGGTTGGCATTAATGAGGCGGTGCGAGAGAAGATTTTTGAGGATTTATTTACGACGAAAGAAGTCGGTAAAGGCACAGGGTTGGGCTTGGCGATCGCACGGCAGATTGTATTTGAGAAACATAGCGGTTCCCTGAACGTCAACTCAACACTAGGTCAAGGAACAGAATTTATTATCACCTTACCATCAAGGGAGAATAAACAAGTTAAATTTCCCTAGCATTCAGACTCATTTAATTAATTACTCACGCTAAATTATCAAACAACAATAGCAATGAATAATACAAACAAAAAAAGCAAAGACTACCCAAAATTTCAAATTCCAAACTATCAAATTCTCGAAACAGTTTATTCAGGAAGTCGCACCTTAGTATTTCGAGCCATCCGTAGCAATGACCAACTACCTGTTGTCATCAAACTGCTGAAAAGTGAGTATCCTAGCTTCAGCGAACTGGTGCAGTTTCGCAATCAGTACACCATTGCTAAAAACCTTCATCACCCTGGAATCATCCAAACATATAGTCTCGAACTATATCGAAATGGTTATGCGTTAGTCATGGAAGACTTTGGGGGAATTTCTCTTCAGGAATGGGCACTGAAAGGGAAAAACGCACTGTCTTTGAGGGAATTTTTACAGGTAGCGGTCTCGCTGTGCAATACCTTAGATATATTGTATCGCGAGCGCATTATTCATAAAGACATTAAACCCAGTAATATCTTAATTAATCCCGAAACCAAAGAAGTCAAATTAATCGACTTTAGTATTGCCTCTCTCCTCCCACGGGAAACACAAACTTTGATGAATCCCAATGTCTTAGAAGGGACGCTTGCGTACATTTCTCCAGAACAAACAGGCCGAATGAATCGGGGAATTGACTATCGGACTGACTTTTATTCTTTAGGAGTCACTTTCTATGAATTACTGACAGGAGAAGTACCATTTCAATCCAACGATCCAATAGAAGTAGTCCATTCTCATATTGCTAAAACCTCATCCTTAGTCCATGAAATTAATTTAGAAATTCCCCCTGTACTCTCAGAAATTGTCAATAAATTGATGGCAAAAAATGCTGAAGACCGCTATCAAAGTGCAGTCGGGATGAAATTTGATTTAGAAAAATGTTTAAATCAAATTCAAGAAAACGGTGGGATTGAATCCTTTGAAATTGGGTGTAGGGATGTGAGCGATCGCTTCCTCATCCCCGACAAACTCTATGGACGAGAAACCGAAGTAGAAACGCTCATACAAGCCTTTGAAAGAGTCAGCGAAGGTGCAACAGAAATGATGCTCGTTGCGGGTTTTTCAGGAATTGGAAAAACCGCAGTGGTCAACGAAGTTCATAAACCCATTGTGCGGCAACGGGGTTATTTTATTAAAGGGAAATATGACCAATTTCAGCGCAACATTCCCTTCAGCGCCTTTGTGCAAGCATTCCGCGATTTAATGGGGCAATTGCTATCCGAATCAGATTGGCAATTAGAAACATGGAAAAGCCAGATATTAACCACAGTAGGAGACAACGGACAAGTCTTAATTGACGTAATTCCTGAGTTAGAAAATATTATCGGTAAACAGCCAGCCGCCCTTGAATTATCAGGAACAGCCGCCCAAAATCGTTTTAATCTCCTGTTTCCAAAATTTGTGCAAGTCTTTACCAGTAAAGAACATCCGTTAGTCATGTTTTTAGATGACTTGCAATGGGCAGATTCCGCATCACTGAACTTGCTTAAATTATTGATGCAAGATGCGGGGTATCTATTAATATTAGGTGCGTATCGAGATAATGAAGTCTCCCCCGTACATCCATTGATTTTAACAGTGGATGAAATTGTCAAAACTGGGGCAACGGTGAATACAATTACTTTACCACCGTTAAGGGAACTTGATATGAATCAGTTAGTGGCAGATACACTGAATTGTGAATCATCACTAGCCCAGCCTTTAACAAAATTGGTCTATCAAAAAACTCAAGGTAATCCTTTTTTTGCGACCCAGTTTCTCAAAGCATTACATGATGACAAGTTAATTAGCTTTGATTGCGAGATTCAATATTGGCAATGCGATATTGCCCAAGTGAAGGCTTTAGCAATTACTGATGATGTCGTTGAATTCATGGCATTGCAATTACAAAAATTGCCCAGACAAACTCAGGATAGTCTCAAACTAGGGGCTTGTATTGGGGCGCAGTTTGATTTGAATACCTTAGCAATTGTCAGTGAGAAATCACCAGACAGTACCGCAACAGCTTTATGGAAAGCCTTGCAGGAAGGTTTAGTAATTCCTACTACCGAAATCTATAAGTTCTTTACCCAATCTGATAGTGAGGAAGTTTTCAATGCTTCCGCTAATCCGACTTATCGATTTTTACACGATCGCGTCCAACAAGCGGCTTATTCATTGATTCCTGATGAGCAAAAACAGCAGACCCATTACCATATTGGGCAACTACTCCAACAAAACTTATCAGAGATAGAAAAAGAGGAAAAGCTGTTTGATATTGTCGGGCATTTGAATTTAGGAATTGAGTTCATGACTCAAGCAGAGGAACGGGAAGCCTTAGCCAGACTGAACTTAGCAGCCGGACAGAAAGCCAGAAATTCTACAGCCTATGCAGGCGCCAGAAGTTTTGTAAAAACAGGGCTGGAGTTACTCACAGAAAACTGTTGGCAAACTCAGTATGAATTAACCCTAAATCTTTATGTGGCTGCGGCTGAAACGGCCTACTTAAATGCCGATTTTAATGGCATGGAAGAAATGGCCGCCCAGGTTTTGCGATCGGCCAAAACAATACTAGATAAAGTCAAAATATTTGAGATTCAAATCAACGCACTGACAACTCAGAGTCAGATGTTAGAAGCGATCGCTATCGGCACCAATGCCCTAGCACAATTGGGGATTGAACTCCCCTATGAAACTGACGAAGCGTTGACACGCATTGCACTACAAAACCTTGCCAACCAACTGGAGGGCAAACAGATTGAGGAACTGGTTAACCTTCCCGTGATGAGCGATCCTCGGACAATCGCGGCGATGCAATTGTTAGGCATCTTGTTTCCGGCTATTTTTATGGGAAATCCTGCCTTGCAGCCTCTGCTTTGTGCCACAATGGTCAGTATATCACTTCAATTTGGCAATGCGCCAGCATCAACAATCGGGTATGTGGGTTATGGTATTGTGCTGTCTGGTTTTTTCGGAGAAGTAGAAAAAGGTTATAGCTTTGGGCGAGTAGCACTGAGTTTACTCAATCAGTTGAATTGGCCAGAATTTAAATGTATCACTTTACTTTGGTTTGGCTGTTTTATTCAGCATCGTCAAGAACCACTGAGGGCAGCAATCCCAACGGCGAAAGAAGGCTATTTAGTCGGAATGGAAACAGGTGATTTTCTCAATGCTGGCTACTGCGTCAGTAGTTATTTATATAATAATTTTTTTTCGGGAGTAGAGATTGATGATTGGCACGCAGAAATAGAAAATTACTGTGTTGTCTTAACGACTGTGAAGCAATATTCTCCTATATTTTACGTGAAGATGACACAACAGACGGTGCAGAACTTGAGGGAAATTGTCAATCAACCGGATTTGTTAATAGGTCAGGCTTATGATGAAACCGTGATGTTTCCTGAGCATAATCAGAATAGTGAGCTTACTGCACTCGCTCTTGCCTATAACTACAAACTAATGCTTGCCTATCTTTTTGGCAACTATACCAACGCCCTAGACTACATTGCCCAAGCAAGCCTCTATTTGAGGGTAGCGGCAGCAATGATTCATACTCCGGTTTTCCATTTCTATGCCGGGTTAACCTACTTAGCACTCTGCTCTACGCAGTCAGAAGTTGAGCAAGCGAACACTCTCGCTTTGGCAGAAACCCATCAAACCACTCTGGCTGAATGGGCACACCAGGCTCCGATGAATCACCAACATAAAGTTGACTTAGTAGAAGCAGAAAAATGTCGGGTTTTAGGCAAAAATTATGAAGCTGGAGATTGGTACGATCGCGCTATTTCAGGAGCCAAAGAAAATGGTTATATCCAAGAAGAAGGTTTAGCTAACGAACTAGCTGCCAAATTCTACTTAGATTGGGGGAAAGAAAAAGTTGCACAATCTTACATGATTGAAGCCTATTACTGTTATTCCCGTTGGGATGCAAAGGCTAAAGTAGCTTATTTAGAACAACACTATCCACAACTACTGAAAGCTATTCTCCAACCTGCTAAATTTGTCATCACATCTGGGACAACCATCAACCAGACCTGGATGGGAAGCCTAACTAGCGTCAGTAGTACCGAGAATTTATGGTTAGATTTTCCAGCAGTAATGATGGCAGCACAAGCCATTTCACAAGAAATTGAATTAGAGAAACTGTTAGCCACTTTGATGCAGATTATGCTTGCGAATGGGGGAGCACAAATCGGTTGTTTAGTGCTTCGCCAAGACCGACAATGGTTAGTCGTCGCTCAAGCCGCACAAAAGCAGACAAAAATATTAGAAATTCCTCTGGAACAATATCAGGAAATTCCTCAGGGTTTGATTTATGCGGTGGCACGAACTCAAGAGACGGCTGTTTTTGACAACTTAAGTACAGCCGACCAATTTGCAGGCGATCGCTATACGATCGCTCATCAACCTAAATCAGTTTTATGTACTCCAATTATTCGGCAAGGAAAACTCGTCGGTATTGTGTACTTAGAAAATAACTTAACACTGGGAGCATTTACTAATGAGCGAGTAGAAATTATCCAGATACTCGCAGCTCAAGCGGCGATCTCTATTGATAATGCTCGTTTATATAAACAAATAGAGAATTATTCCCAAACCTTAGAAGCAGAAGTAGCGCAAAAAACGGAAGATTTAAGCCAAAAAGCTTTTGATTTAGAGCAAGCATTTAAAAACTTACAACAAACCCAAGCACAATTAATTCAGAGCGAAAAAATGTCATCTCTCGGTCAACTGGTAGCTGGGATTGCTCACGAAATTAACAATCCAGTAACATTTATTCATAGCAATCTTGCACATACAGAGCATTATGTCAAAGATTTGCTTATTTTACTTGATATTTATCAACAAGAGTATCCCGACCCCAGTGGAGTAATTCAAGCGAAAATAGAAGAAATGGATTTAGAATTTATCTGGGAAGATTTAATTAAAATGCTGGAATCTATGAAAGCAGGGAGCGATCGCATTAGCCAAATTATCCTGAGTTTGCGTAACTTTTCCCGCTTAGATGAAGCCGACATGAAACCAGTAGATTTACATACCGGAATTGAAAGCACTTTGCTAATTTTACAAACTCGCTTAAGACTGAGCGATGGCAAATCAGAAATACAAGTTATTAAAGAGTATGGAAATCTGCCCAATGTAATTTGTTATGCTAGTGAGATAAATCAAGTATTTCTGAGTATTCTCAGTAACGCTATTGATGCTCTTCAATCAATTAATAAAACAGATAAAAATCCTGTCATCACGATTCAGACTGAAGTCATAGACAAAGACAGGGTGAGAATTAAAATCACTGATAATGGTGCCGGTATCCCGGCGAATATTCAATCCCGAATATTCGATCCATTTTTTACAACTAAACCAGTGGGTAGCGGTACAGGTTTGGGTTTATCTGTTAGCTATGGTATTGTCAAAAAACATGGCGGTAAATTAACCTGTAATTCTAGAGTTGGAGATGGTACAGAGTTAGCTATCGAGATTCCCATCAGCTATATTAGAGCCTAAAGAAGCATCTTACTGCTACGCCCGTTGAGAGGTCAAACAAAAGATATGCGATCATTTATTTACAACTAAAGGTGTGGGTAAAGGCACGGGATTGGGATTGGCGATCGCACGGCAGATTGTTGTTGAGAAACACTCTGATATTTTAGAAGTAAATTCAGCCTTAGGTCAAGGTGCAGAGTTTTTGATTACAATTCCCGTGAAGACAATAAAATCAAGATAGTTGTGATGCAGCAATGAATGACATCCTTCTGTGGTTCGTCCGCAAATCTCGTGCTGGGAAAGGTTGATATTAGAACAATATAGACCATTAGCCAATAAAGTTAAAAACATTAGTATCAATTGGGGATGTTTCCCGATCTGGTTGATAAACTATACCCTAGAGTTATAGTTGAGCAATTTTTTTGAGGACTGAAAAATGGATGCGATCATTCCCCTAGCTGGGTATCGGCTCGCAGAACAAATCTATGCAGGCTCTCGCACCCTCGTTTATCGGGGTGTTCGAGATAGCGATCGCACTCCTGTCATCATCAAACTACTACGAAACGAATACCCGAATTTCAACGAACTCGTCCAGTTTCGCAATCAGTACACCATTGCCAAAAATCTTAACTTCCCCAGTATTGTTAAACCTCTGACTCTAGAAGTATACCACAATAGCTATGCCTTAGTCATGGAGGACTTTGGAGGGATTTCCCTATCTAATTATCTCAAGATAGCAAATGATAAAAACCAACCTGCTAAATCTTTATCTTTAACAGAATTTCTTAAGCTGGCACTGCAACTAACAGACATTCTCCACTATCTATACCAAAGCCGAGTCATTCACAAAGATATTAAACCCGCTAATATTCTGATTAATCCCGACACTAAACAAATAAAACTAATTGATTTTAGTATCGCCTCACTCTTACCACGAGAAACTCAAGAAATCCAGAATCTCCACATCCTTGAAGGGACATTAGCCTATCTCTCTCCCGAACAAACCGGACGAATGAATCGCGGCATTGACTATCGTAGCGACTTTTATGCCCTCGGTGTCACTTTTTATGAATTATTGACAGGACATTTACCATTTCTCTCTGATGACCCGATGGAACTGGTACATTGTCATCTCGCCAAACAGTCAATATCGATACATCAAATTCATCCAAAAATCCCCATAGTTTTATCGCATATTGTCAGTAAATTGATGGCAAAAAATGCTGAAAACCGCTATCAAAGTGCATTAGGATTAAAACATGATTTAGAAATTTGTTTGGCTCAATTAGAAAAAACTGGTAACATTGAAGCCTTTGATTTAGGACAGGAAGATATTACAGACAGGTTCCTGATACCAGAAAAACTGTACGGTAGAGAAAAAGAAGTCGATCGTCTATTAGCTGCCTTTGAACGAGTCAGTACAGGCAGCACAGAAATGATGCTAGTGGCAGGTTTTTCTGGAATTGGCAAAACCGCAGTGGTGAATGAAGTTCACAAGCCAATTGTCAGACAACGGGGCTATTTCATCAAAGGCAAATATGACCAGTTCCAGCGCAATATTCCATTCAGTGCATTTGTGCAAGCTTTCCGGGATTTAATGAATCAATTAATATCAGAATCAGATGCTCAGTTACAAAGATGGAAAAGCAAAGTTTTGACAGCAGTTGGCGACAACGGACAAGTCTTAATTGATGTAATTCCTGAGCTAAAAGGTATTATTGGTAAACAACAAATAGCACCAGAACTATCGGGAAGTGCTGCTCAAAATCGCTTCAATCTACTGATGCAAAAATTTGTACAAGTATTTACGCAAGCTGAACATCCTTTAGTAATTTTTTTAGATGATTTGCAATGGGCAGATTCGGCATCATTGAAATTGTTGCAACTGTTGATGGAAGATACGGGACATTTATTGGTGTTAGGTGCTTATCGAGATAATGAAGTGTCTCCTACTCATCCATTTATTTTGACGGTGGATGAGATTATTAAATTCGGGGCAACGGTGAATACACTTACCTTGACTCCTTTGCAAAAAAATGACATTAATCAATTGATTTCAGATACTCTTAGTTGCGAACCAGAGATTGCCAAACCTCTGAAAAAACTGGTGTATCAAAAAACTCAAGGTAATCCCTTTTTTGCTACGCAATTCCTGAAGGCTTTACATGACGATGGGCTGATTACTTTTGACCCCCCTCAGTCCCCCACCCCCCTTTCATCCCCCCTTACCAAGGCGAGACAGAAAGGGTTACAAGGGGGGTGGCAGTGCGATCTTGCTCAAGTGAAAGCCTTGGCAATTACTGATGATGTGGTAGAGTTTATGGCATTGCAATTGCAGAAAATGCCGTTTCCTACTCAGGAAATGCTTAAATTAGCCGCTTGTATTGGGTCGCAGTTTGATTTAGCTACTTTGGCAATCGTCAGTGAAAAGTCGGCGGAAGTTGCTGCTACTGCTTTATGGAAATCTTTGCAAGAAGGTTTGATTATTCCGACTACGGAAGCTTATAAGTTCTTTACTCAATCTGATAATGAGTCAGTTTCTAGTGCAGCGGCTAATCCGACTTATCGGTTTTTGCACGATCGCGTCCAACAAGCTGCTTATTCCCTGATTCCTGACGCTCTAAAACAAGCAACTCATCTTAAAATAGGACAATTACTCCTACAAAATTCCTCAGAGATAGACCCCGAGGAAAAACTGTTTGATATTGTCGGGCATTTGAATTTAGGAATTGAGTTAATCAGCAAACCGAGTGAACGAGAAGCATTAGCTCAACTGAATTTGAAAGCTGGAGTTAAGGCGAGAAAGTCTACAGCTTACGCCGCAGCAAGGATTTATTTACAAATAGGGATTGATTTACTCACAAGCAAGTGCTGGGTTTATCAGTATGAATTGACTCTAAATCTCTATGTTTCCTCCGCCGAAGTTGTCTATTTGAATCATGACTTTGATGGAATGGAACAGATGGCCACACTGGTGTTGCAATCAGCTCAGACAATTTTAGACAAAGTTAAAATTTACGAAATTTTAATCGTCGCCCAGACAGCCCAAGGCAAGATGTTAGAAGCGATCGCGCTAGGGAGAGATGCACTCTTACAATTGGGTGTTAAACTCCCCACCGAAACTGATCAAACCAAAATTGGCAAAGCACTACAAACCCTTGGCAGCCAACAAGGTGGCAAACTGATTGAAGAACTGGTTGACCTACCAGTGATGAGTAATGCCACAACTCAGGCAGCAATACAACTATTGGGAGCTTTATTTCCGCCCGTTTTTCTGGGAATGCCGGGATTGCTACCCATTCTTAGCTCCATGATGGTGAGTTTATCGATCGACTTTGGGAATGCACCCGCATCGACGGTGGGGTATGCAATTCACGGAATGGTGTTGTGTGCCTTTTTGGGAGAGGTGGAAACAGGCTATAGCTTTGGTAAATTGGCGATGAATTTGCTCGATCGGTTCAATATCCGCGAACTCAAAGCCACAATTCCAGCTTTTTTTGGGAGCTTTATTCAGCATCGCCAAGAAGCTATAAGGGCAACGATACCGACGCTGAAAGGTAGCTATACGGCTGCTATGGAAACAGGAAATTTTTTACAATCTGGCTATAGCATACTTATATACCTCGAATCCAACTTTTTTAGTGGGGTGGAACTTGACACTTGGGAGACCGAAATAGCAAGTTATAGTGCTGCGATGGCACAGGCAAAACAATATTCGGCTCAGGCTTATTTTGATATTATGCAGCAGACTGTGAATAACTTGAGGAAAGTCTGTATTCCGTCTGATTGCTTAATCGGCTCTGCCTACGATGAAACGGTGATGCTTCCTCAGCATCATCAGAATAATGAACTTACAGCGATCGCCAAGGTCTATGTTTACAAACTTTTACTTGCCTACTGTTATGGAAACAATACGTCGGCCCTAGACTACATTGCCCAAGCGAAGCCGTATTTGATGGCAATATCGGGATTGATTCATGTTCCGATTTTTCATTTCTATGCAGCCTTGACGTACCTGGCAATCTTCCCCACCAAGCCAGAGCAGGAGCAATCCGAAATACTCACCATGGTGGAAACTCATCAAACTATTCTGCAACAGCGGGCGCAAAATGCTCCCATGAATTATAAGCATAAATGGTATTTAGTTGAAGCAGAAAAACACCGGATTTTGGGTAATAAAGCCGATGCAATAGACTTGTACGATCGCGCCATTTCCCTCGCAAAAGAGCATCAATTTCTCAACGAAGAAGCTCTAGCTAATGAACTTGCAGCCAAATTCTATCTCAATTGGGGTAAACAAAAAGTTGCTCAAGCCTACATGATTGAGGCCTATTACTGTTATGCCCGATGGGGATCCCAAGCCAAAGTTACTGATTTAGAACAACGTTATCCTCAACTCCTCGATCCTCTCCTTCAGCCACCCCAATCGTCTACCTCTTTCAAGGAAAGTCTTAGGCTGGAAACGATGGCTTATAACCGCTCTTCTAGCACAGCCTCGGAAGTTCTAGATTTGGCAACTCTGCTCAAGGCATCTCAAGCGATTTCAGGGGAAATTGAACTCGATAAACTCTTGACTACTCTGTTACAAATAGTGATGACAAATGCTGGGGCAAGTAAGTGTGTCTTACTGCTACAACAAGATATTGAGTTACAGGTAGCAGCCTTTGTGGAAGAGGGACAAGAACCGCAGCTATTACCACCCATGCCGCTAGAATCAAGTCAGAATGTGGCGATCGCTTTGGTGAATACTGTTAAGCGGAGTTTGAGACCTCTGGTACTGGTAGATGCTAGGTTATATACTGAGTTTTCTGGAGATAGTTACATTGAAAAACACCAGCCTAAAAGTGTGCTTTGTAGTCCAATTCTCAATCAAGGTAAGTTGATTGGGATTTTATATTTGGAAAATAATCTGACAATTGGAGCATTTACAAGCGATCGCGTCGAACTGCTCAATCTGCTCTGCTCCCAAGCAGCAATTGCCCTCGAAAATGCCCGCCTCTATCAGCAGTCACAACAAGCTTTGACAGAACTCCGTGCCAGCGAAGCCCGCTTCCATAAGATGGCTGACAATATTCCAGGGATGGTCTTTCAATTACAGTTGGCTGCCGATGGTGCTAAGTCTATAACCTACGCAAGTTCTGGTTGCATCAATCTATATGAAGCTGAGCCAGAAATGGTGATGGCAGGAATCATCAATGTCTTCGATGCAGTTTATGCCGGCGATCTCGCTGATGTGGAACAAGCAATTACTAAATCTGCCCAAACCCTGACCCCATTTAATCATGAATGGCGCAGTGTCACCTCGTCCGGCACGATAAAATGGGTGCAAGCAATATCTCAACCAGAACGACGAGCCGATGAGTCAACTGTATGGGATGGTGTTGTCTTTGATGTGAGCGATCGTAAACGCAGCGAAGCTGAATACAAAGCTGCGGAAACAGCCCTGCAAATTTCCGAGCAGAACCTCCGCACTATCTTCAACAACGTCAGTAGTGCCACATTGGTAACAAGTTAGAAGGGAGTAGATTTTGTCAATACCTCTTGGGATAGAAATATTATGGAATAATAATGATAA
>NZ_JAUBSF010000196.1:0-2363 GCF_036704615.1 Microcoleus sp. K4-B3 | reverse complement strand
AAGTATTCCAGATGAATATTAGGCATTTCTGTTTTTATTATCTGGATATAGTCTTGTTTCTTGTGAAAGCTGGCATTGTCTAATACGATCACTATTTTAGACCCTTTTTCTGTAAAATCTTCTCGATTGTTTCCCGCTTCTACCCATTCACTTATTAAATCTTGATAGAAGAGTTTCAAGACTTTATAGAAACTGTTAGAGTTACTTTTACTAAGAAATTCAACAAATCTTTTTTTGTCTGAATACCTAATTGCTCCCATGACATTGACTCTTCCTTTTCTTCTATCTCCCCTCACTTTTTTGCGATGTCCTTTTTTGCACCACGTCTTTCTTTTTATCACCCTTAAACTAAATCCACTTTCGTCCCAGAACCATACCTGAAGACGATTTGGACTTGCTTTTTCTATTCTTAAATATTCTTCTAGTTTCTCTTTAAAAGCTTTTCTTTTCTCGGGATCTTGTTTGTGCTCTAGACTATATTTTGACCACAGGTAAACGTACTTTTTTTTTGAAATAATTCTCCAGACTTGTGAGCCACTTAACTTAATTCCAGTCACTTCTTCTAAATAAGTAGCCAATCTTTTAGCTGACCATCGACCAAATTCATATCCTAGCTCTTGAGGAGATTTGTCAATTGTTTCTAGTAATATCTCTATGTATTTTTCTGTGGCTTTGTGATGGTTTCCTTTCATCTTCTCATCTTTAAGACTCTCTAAATTATCTGGATCGCCATGCACGCACCAGAAACATATTTTGTTGGGCGAACACCCGATAAATTTAGCAATTTCTTTTTGCGTTTTTCCATCATTGAGCAATAGTAAAATTAAGATTCTCTCTCTAACTTCTCCATTTTTTTCTTGTTTTAATGCTTGTTGAAGCTTTTTGACTTGCTCTGCATTTAGATGATTTTTTGCTGGCATACTTCTGGCTTTTCTGTGACTTGTGATTTATTATTATACCAGTTTAAATGCAAAACAGCTTAGTCGGTTTGACAACAAGCGCAGTGACCACCATAACGTTCGATGCGAGTGATGATTGGCTTAATTGGCGGTAGTTCGATTTTTTCGTAGACTGCCTGCAATTTTTGGGTGGCGACGGTGACTTTCTCTCCACATTGAGGACAACTTTTGAGTTGGGCGATGATTAACTCGTCGGGATGGGGATGTAGTTCTCTTCCCCCTCCTGCTCTGCCTACGCTTCTTTGCCTTTTGCTCCCCTCAGTTTTCGATGGCTTAATGTTCGGCTTGAATCCTTTTGAGGGGGGAGTGCTGGAATTTTTGCTAGTTTTGCTGGGGGTGGTCTCTGGTTTGGCTTCCTCTCTCGCGGATAAGGTGGCGGTGAGTTTTTGGATTTCCTGCCATAGCTCCACTATCAAGGCTTCTTTGGCCTCGTTCGATAGTTGTTTTAGGTCGGGCAGTTTTTCCATTTCTCTACCTAATCTCTATCTTGTCTTCTTGTCAAGGGGGTTGAGCAATTACGCGGATTTTTACCCAATCGCCCGGTTTGTAAAAACTTCCCGTTTCCGCAATTGTCGTGTCAAAAAGTGAAAGTTGAGCGTTAACCATCTCTGTCGTAAGCTCCATCTGTTCGATATTCCACTTCTTCAAGCATTAGGAGGGCGTACCCAATAGCCTTTTGAGATTTGAACAATGCGTCGCGGGTTAATTTATCGCCTTCCTCACGAAATACTTTGTCAACAATCCACTCTCTTGTTGTAGAAAGTTTCCTTCGCTGTTCGCTTAGTGTTTCTTTTCGGCTCATCGCGTTTAGCTCCTTCAACTACTATCAATCCTTGGAAAATGCAGTGCAGTTTTTCATTCAAATAGTCGATTTCGTAGGGTTCTATTTTTAGTTGGCTGTTGCCTGTGTGGGCGTTTTCCTCGCGAAAATCAATTCCTTTCGCGTGGTTTTCTTCGCAGATTTTGATGTACTCCCTGATGAGTCCTGTGAATTCGATAAAGGCGTGGCAGTCGGTGCGGATGGCTTCGTCGTAAAAGTTGCTTGCAGCTAGGTTCATCTTATCGAGGCTTTCTTCTGGTGTCATAGTCATAGTCAAAATCTCAAATTTTACTTGTCTAGCAATGTCTAGCAAATGTCTAGCAACTGCTCGCCTTTGTTGCTTACAATTTCCTTTCCAGTTCATCCAAACGCCCCACGAGTTTTCTGTAACTGTTAGTCAGCCTGTGAACATCGACAGCCTGTTTGGTAACAAACTCCATCAGCGTGGCAAGATGTTCTTCGACGTCGTACACTTCATCATTTTTTAGCTTGATGTAAACTTCGCCCGATTCTGGGTTTTGTACGATTTTCATTTAAAAGTAGTTGTCTAGTGGTTGTCTAGCAGCCGATCGCCCAACAGCGAC
>NZ_JAUBSF010000092.1:0-25816 GCF_036704615.1 Microcoleus sp. K4-B3 | reverse complement strand
AACGTATTAAATTTAAGTCCCTTCACCCTACTTAATGTTTTGTTACATATCTGTGAATTTCCCCGCCGACCTACTTACTAACTACTAATTTATATTATTTTATCTCAGACGTAAACACAGCCATTGCTAATCTAACTCGACTTGCGATCGAGTTTGTTAGCTGTTGTAATAAAAAAGCATTAACTATACCAATTTCAACAATTAATATATAAAGTAAAATAGCACGGCTAGCAGTCAAAAGTGAAGGTTCACCTCGGACAACCCCAGTAAAAAATTTTGGTATAACAATTAACCCTATAAACTGCGTTAAATAGAGTTCATAGGAAATCTGAGAAATCCCTATGAAAAATCTAGTTGTTAACTCAGAGAATTTTATGAAATTTCTACAAACATTAAAGACAATTACAAATATTCCAAATCCAATGAAAGCATCACAAAAAGACATCCCAAAAGGTACAATTACTCCTAAAAAATTTATTTGATTAGAGAATTTTAACGTACCCATAATACCCAAAATTTCAAAAATTATTGCTAGGGCTATTGTCAGTGGTTTAGTTAGGTAATTAATTAATATAGTAGGATTACTTGCATACACTTTGGCCATGGCCATTCCTAAACAAAACTCAAATAACCTTGAAATTGCTAAATATCCAGGATAAGCGAGATTGCCTAATATTGGATGAAATAGGTTGAATCCTAACATTAAAACTAAAAATGTATATGTTATTTTAATAAGAAGAGAAGTAAAAATAAACTTGAAAAGAGAAAAACTTTGTAAACATTTAAATATCAAGAAAAAGCACAAATAAAATTGAATTAGTGGAAACATAAACCAAGAAAATGGTATTGCCTTATCAAGGAAAATCAAGCTTTTCCACCATGCAAACCATCCAAAATTGCCATAAAATAAATCCGCTCTTAACCGAGGAACTATCAAAGATACAGCTACAAGTATCCAATAAGTAGGGTAGAGCCGGAAAAACTTTTTTCTCATAAAAGTGTTCCAGCTTTCATCAGGTTTTAAAATTCTTGAATAAGCCAGGCCAAAACCACTGAGAATGAAAAATATATGAACTCCCTGATATCCAAGCAAGAAAAATATATTCAGCAAATCAACAACTATATTGCCCACACTATTAAATGGCAGGGGGAAAAATTTTGCCAGTGTCGGGGCTAGTCCCACTACTTTTTGATACTCAAAAAAGTTGCTGTATCCCAAAATTGGAGGAAGGAAATTGAAGTACCAAAAATGAACGCCCAGTACCCAGCAGGCAGCAAAGCCTCTCATCATATCTAATTCTTGAAATCGATTATACTTCATAAATAAAAATATCCCTTTAACTCAAACTTATAGCAACAGTCAAGACAGTTACAATGTCAAGCGTAGGACGTACTCGATCGCTCCTAGGATTCGGGAATAATTCTAGTATATGCCATAAGCGCCAAGCGGATGATCGCATTTGCCGCATCGTAAACCGCAACGTGAACCATCACTAAATTGTGGGCTGCCAATGGCGCAGAGGTTTTTTCGGCTTTGATTATATCTAATGTGATAGCATTCCAGCGGACGATCGCATCTTGAGACTCGCGAGTCCGAGTTTGAGCGATCGCACTTCCCGGTTGCAGCACCGAATTCGGGGGAGTTTGTTGCAATTCAGAACCAATAGTGCTGCTAGCAGCGATGGAACT
Organism: Microcoleus sp. K4-B3; assembly: GCF_036704615.1. Taxonomy (NCBI): domain Bacteria; kingdom Bacillati; phylum Cyanobacteriota; class Cyanophyceae; order Oscillatoriales; family Microcoleaceae; genus Microcoleus; species Microcoleus sp. K4-B3. The sequence goes on along the minus strand of NZ_JAUBSF010000092.1, from coordinate 24,127 downwards.
AACTGCCAGAGAAGCGAAAATTAAATTTTGTTTCAGACGCTTGCGCCGTTTTAAATTCATGGCGTTTATTAAAAATTCTACTCAAAAGCTAGTTGCGACCCGGATTGTAAGCCCAACTTGTCAACCAGCAAGCTTTTTTAAACAAATTTTAAGAAGAGTTGTTGATATTATTATTATTAAGGAGATGAAACTTAACCAAGCTGTAACATTAAAATCCTTGTTTTTAGTGAAGTTCAGGGCTTAAAGACATTCAGTCAACCATAAAATTTTATAAAGTAGTTAATTTTTATTAGCAATAAGCTTATAATCTACATCGTCTAGATTAATTGGGGCAAGACAATTAAACGTAATTCCAGATACGTGATTTTTCCAGTCTTTTGAATCTGAAGATAATTCGAGCGTGTCAGAGAAAGAGCTGGTTGCAATAGATAGATCGAGATTACTGCGTCCTCTTGATATTGCTTGACCCGTACATAGTGCTTGTGAAAGCTAAAAAATGCTATGGGGGAAAGTTATAAATTAGATGCGTTTGCCCTGCACAACAAAGCAGTTTTCACCCCTCATCGAACCACAACCGATAGCCGAGAGTAAGGTGATCTGCGGTAAGTTGAAATATAAACACAGATACCTAAAAAATATCGGCGTCGATCTGCGCTGATCGGCCATTAAAAATATCTCTTATGTGAAAATCAAACTAACGCGAAGTTAAAACAATGTATTGAGGGCGCGATCGATCGATAAATCCCTCCTCTTCCAGCCTAGCCATCAGTCGCGTTACTGTAATCCGCGTAATCCCAAGTGCTTCGGAAATCTCCCGATCAGTCAATCTCAAATCAATTAACAGTCCTTGTGCTATTTCGCGACCCAACTTTTGTCCTAACAAAACCCATAGTTGCAGCAGTCGATCGCGGGTAGGAGTCAATTCAAACAGCTTTGCTTGCCAAAAAATCTCTCATGTACCGATTCACTAACTCCGGCTGTTCCTGCTGCACCCAGTGGCTGCAATTAGGAATGTAATGAATCTGAAAATCCCGCACGTAATCTGCGGTTCCATAGGTTAACTCTTTGCCGAGGGCGACATCATTTTCTCCCCAAATCATCAGCGTGGGAACTTGCAGCACGCTCCAATTCTGGCGATCGAGCAATCCGCGAGCTATATTGCGGTAATAATTGATAGTAGCAGTCAGAGCGCCCCGTTTGGCAGCGGCATCTTTGTAAGCTTCGATATCTGAGGGGGTAAAAGTGCTTTTGTCAACTGCCATACCTTCCAAAGCAGCAGAAATTGCCTGATAATCGCCCAACTGAATTAACAACTCCGGCAAAACTGGCAACTGAAATAAAAAGATGTACCAACTTTTCAGCAATTGTTGAGGAGTTTGCAGTCCTTCAGCAAACTTTGCCGGATGCGGTAGATTCATCACAATTAATTTATCCACCATTTCGGGATAAGCATAAGCAAAATTCCAGGAGATCGCACCTCCCCAGTCGTGACCAACTAAGACGCAACTTTCGTATCCCAAACCCTGAATAATTCCCTTGACATCTTGCACAAACTCTGCAATCACGTAAGCAGATTTATCCTGAGGTTTGTCGCTGTCGTTGTAACCCCTGAGATCCACAGCGACAACTTTATAATCTGATGCAAATTCCGGGATTTGATGCCGCCAAGAATACCAGAATTCAGGAAATCCGTGCAGCATGAGCATCAGCGGCCCAGAACCTTGAGTGACATAGTGCAGTTTGATGCCGTTCGTAGCGATAAATTCGTGTTTCCAAGCAGCTTCCAGCACAGACATATTTGATGCTTCCTCTAGCTTTCGAGATATCCTAGCAGTTACTCTCTTTGACAGGAAGCAACTTTAGGCATATCTAGAAATTCTCCCAGCACTTGTATACTGTTCCTCTTCTGTTACTTTGTGGAACAGCCGTCCCGCCGGTGGTTCTTCTCGAAAGCGGTTCGTAAAAAAAAGCCGTAGCACGGGCGAGGGCCCGACGCCATCGCCAGTTTCCCGAAAAGATTGCTATCTCAGTCAAAATATTAGTATAATGTTCGCGGCATCCTGACAACTGTTAAGCCAAAAATCACTCATTTTCGAGCGGGCGAGAATCCAGATTCGCAAAAATTTGAGATGTTGTGAGGGTGCAAGTTAAATAATTCAGAGCTGGCGAGTGTACGAAGAATTAAAGGAGTTAAGATCATGTCTGGCGATCGCCTGCAAAACATTGTTAACCGCTTGACAGATCGTCTAAAGCGCGACGTATTAATTGAAACATCCCTCTACGACATTCGAGAAATTTTGCAGAGCGATCGCGCGGTGCTTTATCATTTTTACAAGCAGTGGCAAGGTCGAGTGACTTACGAGATGTTGAGTGCGATCGAACTCTCAATCTTGGGTTCAACGGGGCCAGATGAGTGTTTTAACGGCGAATACGCTGCTTTGTACGAAGCCGGCCGAGTTAGAGCAATTGCAGATATTGAAGTAGAACAAATTCACCAATGCCACCGAGATTTTCTGCGTAGCCTGAAAGTTCGCGCCAATTTAGTTGTACCAATTTTAACGAACAAAGGACTGTGGGGGCTGTTAATTGCTCATCAGTGCAGCGGGCCCCGTACTTGGTCGCGATCGGACATTGAATTCATGCAGCAACAAGCACAAAATATGGCAATGTCTCCAACAATTCAAGATAGTTAATCTTTCATTCAAAATCCCGCTTTGTCACAGTTCGGGTGCATGGTATGTGCGATAGAAAATTACCAACAACCAAAATAGGGTGTTCTATTGTTAGGCGGAGGTTTGTAGCGACTCATAGGGCTGGATGAGAATCTCAGCGGGAATTCCTAACTCTTGATTCAGCTTCCGAATCATTTCTAGAGTCAAGGAACGTTTGCGAGATAATATCTCAGAAACTTTAACTCGACTGCCAATACATTGTTCCAAATCGCTACCAGACCATCCGCGGGCGTCCATGTAGTATTGAATGGCTGCAATTGGATCTGGGATTTCGATCGGAAAGTGTGCCTTCTCGTAAGCTTCTACTAGGGTACTGAGCACATCTAGGCGATCGGACTCAGGTGTATTAGGAGCTGCATTAAACAGCAACTCAACCTCTCGAAGGGCATCCTGATAGTCAGTTTGGGTTCTAATTGGACGTATTTCCATATATCAATTTGTGTTTAGATTGTTTCTGCATCTACCTTGTCATACTCGGCATGAGTGCCAATAAAGCGGATAAAAATAATGCCGATGTCATAACGAATGGCAACAATCAGCCGATAGGAATTGCCTTTGATGTTAAACACAACACGATTGTTTGCAATGATGCTGGCATTACGATGAGCGGACTTAACATCGACTGGACTCTGCCAATCGGCGTGAGACGGTTCGTAGTACCAAGTTTTTAGTGCTTCTGAGGCATCTGGATAAGTTTCCCAGAAGTTTCGCAAGGTGCTGCGGGACAAAATACGCATAGAACTTTGTGACTGGAACTCCCGAAACACGAGACAATTGAAATATCGGTTCTGCCATTGTCAGAGGGCAAAGAATAACGTGCTATCTCATCATTTTATCACAGAATCTTTGTCTCTAGGAATAGTTGGTGGCAAGGAGTTTTCGGATGCTGGGGGAGCGAAAACCAAAAATGATATCTTGAGAAAACACACCGCGTTGAATCAGTTCTCGATCGATGTAGATTTCGGTACTGTTGTGTTGAATCCAGATTTGATTTTCGATGATATCGAGCTGCATAGCACACCCATAGATGCGATATTCGTCGCGCCATTCGTTGTGCATAACGAGGTATCGATCGCGGGCTATATCGAAGATTAGCTGAGCATTTGCGTCATTTTTAGAAAAGTCTTCGAGAAAGTCACAAACAATTTTGCGGTATTCGTTTAGTCTATCCATTGGTCGATCGCCTCACGAGTTGGATTGTAAATAATTAATCGAATTTCATAACGTTCGATGACAGTTTTTGCGGGTTCAAATCTGAGAAACATTTGGTAGGTATCGGTGGGCACTGCCAGATACAGCATACGTTCTGGTTCGCTAGAGACTTCGATGGCGACGCGATAGTTGAGGAATTGACCGAGGGCAGTGTGGAATTCAGAAATGGTGGAGCCACCTGCGAAACTTTTGACTTCTACAGCTATTTTACGTCCTTCTTTTTCAGCGGCGATCGCTTCTTCGGCTGCAAGATCGATGTAGACATCAGCAACACCATAGCGTAACTGGTAGGGATCGTGGGTAATCTTCCAGCCATCTTTTTGTAGGGCGATTTTGACGATGTTGTGGAAGAGATCCTTTGCCATTTTTAGATTGTACCCAAGGATTTACATCGGAACTTAAGGGTGCACCGACTTCCACCGAAACCATGACGGCGGTGTATTTTCCGCTGTCGGTGAGTTGTTTGGCTAAAGCTAGCATGGCCGTGGTTTTACCGACTTGTCGGGGTGCATGGATGACGAAATAGTTGCGTTGAGCGATTAACCGTTCTAAGCCCGGTAAGCGCAGTGTTGGGGGTACCAGCGGGGCATAGGTGAACAGGGGCTAATGGGGTTGCTCTCAGTTTACTGTGCTGTTGTTGGAATGGTGTTCTATTGTTAAGCGGGGGTTTGTAGCGACTCATAGGGCTGGATGAGAATCTCAGCCGGAATCCCTAACTCTTGATTCAGCTTCCGATGTCATAACGGATTGAGACAATCAGCCGTAAAATGCAGCGACGACAAATAACCTCGAATTCATTACCAGTGGTTTTTGCTCGTCCGCTGCCATAAACTGTTACCTCTAGCGCTTATGGTGACTGGCTTTTAGCCTTTTTAATTAGCTTTAAACAAGCGTGTATCGTTGCCAGAGAGTAATAGAACATCCAATTATACCAAATGGCTTTGTCATAATCCTGCATTTGCTTTGGATTGTGGTGTCGTATTGAATAGGTATTAGCTATCTCAAATAAAGCCTTCTCGGCGTGGTTTAATTTTACTTTCTTAATTTGATCGCGCAGCCACTCAAGAACATCAAATAAGTTTCGAACTGCATCAAACTTTTCATCTAGAGATGAGCGAGAACGTCTAAATTTAAGAATTGCGAATTCAACTCGCTGCTCAACATTTTCAAGATCGTAAGGAGGCAGTTCTGCAAGAACTAAGTCCTCCAATCCTTGCTCTGGAAATTCTAGAATTTCACCATTTTCGGAGAGTTCATATCCCTCTCTATAGTCACACAATAACTCATTAATCCTATCTCTAAATTCTTGCTTACCAGTCTCCCTATCGAAGGTATCATAAGAATCTCCATGATGACCCCATTCATCGTATCGATAAATCGGCTCAGAAACACGATCGTAAAGAAACTCAATGACATCAAACAAGTCATCCTCTGAATAATTATTACATTTTTCCTCAATTGGCCATAAGTCAGGTTTCTTGAGCTTGATAAACATTTGTGCTTCTATATCAGAACCTAGCTTGCCTGGGACATCTCCAGAGTTTTCATAAAAATAATCGTTCTTTAGAAAATCAAGATAAACAATTTTGAAAAGTTTAACGAGCATGGGTAGATCGAGGCGACTCGCATCAGGATTTTTACGATTAGAATAGTATTTCCGATTCATGAACGATTATCCCAATTTTATAAATATATCCGGAAGGGCGAAGGACTCGCACCTATATTCTATCAATTATACGACGTATTTTAATTGTAGGGTGCGTCAGGTGAGTTTCTTAAACGATTATTGAAGGTTTAAATATCTGACGCACCTTACTAATTATGAGAATTGCGTAATTCCTGTTACTATTAGCTAACAGCTACAGCCTCCCCTAAAGGATGCTGCTGCAAAACCGCTTGCAAATACTTCCCAGTATAAGACCTCTGATTTGCCGCCACATCCTCCGGTGTCCCCGCCACAATAATTTCGCCGCCCTTATCTCCCCCTTCCGGGCCTAAATCGATCGCCCAATCGCAGCACCGAATCACATCTAAATTGTGTTCGATTACCAAAATTGAATTCCCCTTATCCACCAATCTTTGCAGCACATTTAACAAATGGTGAACATCATAAAACGACAAACCCGTCGTCGGTTCATCGATCAAATAAAGCGTCTTCCCAGTAGCGCGGCGCGACAGTTCCGTTGCCAATTTTACCCGCTGCGCTTCGCCCCCAGAAAGCGTCGGCGCGGGCTGTCCCAACTGAATGTAACCCAAACCAACATCAACCAAAGTTTGCAGTCTCGCGCCCGCCCTGGGAATATTTTTAAACATCCCCAAAGCTTCCTCCACAGTCATGTTCAAAACATCAGAAATCGACTTGCCTTTGTACTTAACTTGCAGCGTTTCCCGGTTGTAGCGCGCACCTTTGCAAACCTCACACTGCACGTAAACATCCGGCAGAAAATTCATCGAAATCACGTTCACGCCTTGACCGCCGCAAGCTTCGCACCTTCCCCCTTTGACGTTAAAAGAAAACTGCCCCGCTTTGTAACCTCTTGCCTTCGCTTCAATGCTTTCGGAAAACAAATCCCGAATCACATCAAAGACTCCCGTGTAAGTAGCGGGATTAGAACGCGGAGTGCGACCGATGGGAGATTGATCGATGACAATTACCTTATCAACCACATCCTCTAGAGAGCGTTCGCCTTTAGTTTTGAGGGCGTCCATGTCTGGTGGTAAAGGCACTTTTTTGGTGATATAGTGTTGCAGCGAGGGGTACAGCAATTCATTGATTAAAGTGGATTTTCCCGAACCGGAAACGCCTGTGACGCAGACGAGTTTTCCCAGGGGAATTTCGACATCGATATTTTTTAAATTGTTGCGCGTCGCATTTATGATTGAGAGAGCTTTGCCGTTGCCTTTTCTCCTTTCATTAGGCGTTTCAATTACTCGCTTTCCAGACAAATAAGCCCCGGTCAAAGATTCCTCGGCTGCCAGCAAGTCTGCTAAACTTCCTTGCGAGATAATTTGGCCACCGTGGACGCCGGCGCCGGGCCCGATATCGACAATATGGTCGGCCGCTCGCATGGTTTCTTCATCGTGTTCTACCACAATCAAAGTATTGCCTAAATCGCGCAATTTTGTTAAGGTTTGCAGCAGGCGAAAATTGTCTCTTTGGTGGAGTCCGATGCTCGGTTCGTCCAAAACGTAGAGAACACCAGTCAAACCAGAACCGATTTGAGTTGCCAGCCGAATTCGCTGGGCTTCTCCGCCAGAAAGCGTCATTGCTGCGCGGTCTAAAGTCAGGTAATCTAATCCGACATCGAGCAAAAATTGCAGCCTTGCTTTGATTTCTCTCAGGGCTAAATCGGATATTTGGAATTGCCGATCGCTCAATCCCAAATTATTTACTCGTTCGCGACATTCGCGAATCGAAATACTCGTTAAATCCACAATTCCGTACTGTCCCAACCGCACCGAAAGCGCCTCTGTTTTCAAGCGCTTGCCGTGACAAACCTCGCAAGAGCGATCGACCCGATACTGTTCCAACTTCTGCTTGATCAGATCGGAACCAGTATCGTCGTACTGGCGCTGCAACATGGAAATCACGCCATTAAAATCTCTCCTCAAATCAGTGCTGCCGTCGCGCTTTTTACTTTCTGCGCTGCGCTTGGACTCATTGCCGTACAAAATTACCCGCTGGTGTTCGGGCTTTAATCGATACCAAGGAGTGTCGATATCAAACCCGCAAGTATCAGCAATACTGCAAAGCAAAGAGAGATAATAGGAATTGTCTTTGTCTGACCAAGGTGCGATCGCACAATAAAGAGGCGCTTTCTCGTCGGGAACTACCAACTCCGGCGCAAAAGTCCGCAAACTCCCCAAACCGTGACAATTTTGGCACGCGCCGTAGGGCGAATTAAACGAAAATAACCGGGGGGAAAGTTCCTCCATTACTGCGCCGTGTTCGGGACAAGCAAAGTTTTCGGAAAATACGATCGGCCCCTGTGGTTCGGAATTTTCATCACTCGGTAACTCTTCAACGATCGCAATTCCCTCAGAATGGCGCAAACAAGTTGCCAGAGAATCAACTAAACGTTCTTCTAAACCGGGTTTTTTAATTAACCGATCGACAACTATCTCGATATTGTGCGTATGATTTTTATCTAATTCGATATTTTCCGAAAGTTCTAAAATTTCTCCGTTAACTTTGACGCGAATAAATCCTTCGGAAGCTAAACTCGACAATAATTTGCGGTGAGTGCCTTTTTTTCCCCGCACAACTGGTGCGAGAAGGTGAAAGCGAGTGCCGTCGGGAAGTGCCATGACTCGATCGCACATTTCATCAATTGTCTGCGGTGCAATGCAGCGATCGCAAATCGGACAGTGCGGTTCGCCAGCTCTGCCGTAGAGCAATCTGAGATAATCGTAAATTTCTGTAACAGTGCCAACAGTCGATCGCGGGTTGTGAGAAGTTGACTTTTGGTCGATCGAAATAGCCGGACTTAAGCCTTCGATCGCATCCACATCCGGTTTGTCCAACTGTCCCAAAAACTGGCGCGCGTAGGCGCTGAGAGACTCCACGTAGCGGCGCTGTCCCTCAGCAAAAATTGTATCGAAAGCCAGGGAAGACTTACCAGAACCGGAGACACCCGTAAAAACTATCAGACGATCGCGCGGCAGTTCCAGATCGATATTTTTCAGGTTGTGCTGTCTCGCACCGCGAACCCGAATCATATTTTGGTTGTTAGAGTGAGAATTCGTCACATTATGCCCGTTGCGGGATGCACTTGGCTGGCTGTTTGAGGTTTTGGCGCGTTGGGACATGAGAGTAGTGCAAAACAGTGCTTAACCATCTTAGCGCTGCAGATCGAATTGCTGGCATCCAAACTCAAGAATATCAAAGAATTGTCAAATAGGTTTCCGTCGGCCCGTCGGGCAAAACCTTCAAACTTTGATTTTTTAAATCAATTTCAATTCCCAACGCTTCCATCGGAATCACGCCTAAAAGTGGCGTTTTCCCCTCGGGCAATTCCAGACACTCAAAAGTCCCTTCGCGGCCGCACAGAGAAATCGAAGCATCCCGAAAAATCCTCGCCTCACTAATGCCCGTTGCTGTTTCCACAACCACTTGCTTGAGAATTTTTAAACCCAGTCGGGCAATGACATCTTTAGGCAAACACAAAGTTGTCGCGCCCGTATCCACCAAAACATTTTCTAGAGTAACAGACCTGACTTGCTCGATTGGAATCAGACCATCTTCGGCTTTCCCTTCATCCAGCCGATTCGTAATTACTAGAGTTGCGATAACTTTTCCCATTGGGGTTTCCGTAGTTGTTTCCATTACGTTAAGATTATCATAAATTGCTGCTTTAATTTTAGCACATATTTCCACATATTGTAGGGCGATATACTCCCACTTTGCACCGCCCACTTGACGAATAGCTCCGACTAACTTCTCAAATTATTGCACGCCAATAAACTTGTGAGTTTGCAAAGATAACTTGTAGCTAGGATTTTGTTTCAGCAATTCCAAGATTATGGGAATCGCTGAATCTTTCGAGTTCCATTCTGGTTGCAAAAAAACCGGAATCTCCACATTACTTGCCAAATGCTTGTGATAAAATTCAACTTCTTCGCCAGTGCTAACCACCAACTTAATTTCATTAGCTCTAGTCCAAAAAAGCTCTTGCACCGGATATTTAGGGTTGATGTGTTCCTTAGGAGAAAGAGTAATCCAAGCCTGCGGCGAAACATCCTGCCAGCAAGCACCGGAAGTTTCAATACTCACGTGCTTGTCAGCTTCTAACAAAGCTTCAACTAACTCAGGCAAATTCTGGTGTATAAAAGGTTCGCCACCAGTAATGACAACTCTCGGAGACTGCAATTGAGCGAGCAATTGTGCGATCGACTGTGGCACAGACGGCAAACCTTTGCCCCCATTGGCATAACCGGTGTCGCACCAAGGACACCGCACAGGGCAACCTGCCAATCTGATAAAATCAACTAAAGTCCCCGTCCAGTAACCTTCGCCTTGAACAGTACACTGAAAAGTTTCGTGAATCGGTAATTTTACCTGTAAATTTGAACCCAGCATTTTCGCCTCTGATTAACTAAAAAATAAATCATTCTCTAGGGTACGCATTGCGCACCTTACTCTATACTTTTGAGTTTCTAGGGTGCGCATTGCGCACCTTACTCTATATAAAACTGACTTGTATATTTTTGAATAATTAGCAGTTTGTGGCAATTTAAAATGAACCGCAAACCGCAAACAACTCTTTAATTATGCTGTTCAGGTTCCATCATAGTAGCCCAGCGACGTTTCAATGCCAAAGTCAGCCCATCAGCAATGGGGACAACACTGAGAGTAACTCTGGGATCGTTGCGCAATTTGTCGTTAAAAGTACGAATGGCGGTGGTACTTTCGTCTTGTACTTCAGGGTCAGCAACTCGTCCAGACCACAGAACGTTGTCAATTACAACTAAACCGCCATTGCGTACAAGTTGCAGCGATCGCTCAAAATAAGCCTCATAATTTTCTTTATCGGCGTCGATGAAGGCAAAATCAAAGGTTCCTGCTTGTCCTTCAGCTATTAACTTGTCGAGAGTATTTATTGCTGGGCCCAACTGCAAAGAAATCTTGTTGGCGACACCCGCAGCTTCCCAATAGCGTCGCGCGATCGCAGTATATTCCTCGCTGACATCGCAGGCAATAATTTGACCGTTAGGAGGCAGCGCTAAAGCTACGCACAGCGAGCTATAACCAGTAAAAACGCCAATTTCTAAGGTTTTTGTCGCTCCCATAAGCTGCACCAGCATCTCCATAAACTGACCTTGTTCCGGAGCAATCTGCATCATACCCATAGGATGCTTAGCAGTTTCTTCCCGTAGTGAAGCGAGAATATCTGGCTCCCGCAGAGAAATAGATAACAGATATTCGTAAAGTTGATTTTCTAGGCCAAGAGTTGAGTTCGCCATCGGTTTGTCCTTCCTGCTGACTTTTTATTTGAGATTGTAGACGCGCAGTTAATGGAAATCGGAGACTGTAGAGTTAATTTTGGCACCTATTTTGCTGTGGCTGATGACAGGTTGCAGTAGCAGTGTCTCGGTTATGGAGAGGCAACTTGCACAACGCGCGATCTAGTTCCAAACCAGTTTATCTCAGCCACAGGTGATTTAGCAGATCTGGAAAAGAAAAATCGATAGAGGGGAGCGTTTTGAGATGGCGGCGTTTTTAGCACTAGCACCGCGTAACGCCGTTAGTGATACCAGTTCAAAAGATGAATGCAACTTTGGACAAGCTGCAAACCCATACATAATCTGCCATTGCTCATCTCAAATCTCAAATCTCAAATGCTATGAGTTGGGTAGAATGTGACTTCATCCCGATCGCTAAGTAGATGAACTGCGAAAAGCATAAGTAGTTAAAAGCGAGTGAAATGAAGCAATCGCAGAGGTTGTGATTTGTTTACATTTTGTTACATTGTCAAGTTTTTGCGTGTCGCTCTACTTAATTTTCAAGGACTAATTATTGAGAAGTTACGCACTCTCAACAAACAAACCGTTTCTTTTAACTCTTATTGATGGGTTAAAGCTGGTGTATTTTCCTGGAACAAAGCAGGGGCCTGGAAACCCTGGTGTCGCGGAATATGACTAATCACTAATAAACTGGGTTTAATAGGACGATTGCTTAACTGTCACAGCTTATTCCTGCACACCTAAACAACCTACCCACAATCAGCACAACATTCCACGATTTAGGTATACCAAGTATTTGTGGGAAATTTTCAGGTTTCTATCAACCCTTTATCCGCACTATTACTCATAACGAATAAACTGGGTTTAATAGGACGATTACTTAACTGTCACAGTTTATTCCTCCATACTTAAACAACCTACCCACAATCAAAACAACATTCTACCAAGGCGATAGTTATGTATTACAGTTTTGCAGGTTTCGGTGCGGCGACGGGCATATTTTTATTGTTAGTTTTTGCCATTCTGCAATGGTTGCACGTCTCGGCTGGCAGCTTCATCGATTGGGTAATTGCCATAGCTAGTTTTGAATGGCTGTTGCTGATAGTTACAGTTCCCTGGAATATCCATTTTGAAGCTAAAGAAGTTTTAGCGCAAGCCGCAGAATCTACAAAAAAAAATATTGCTGTCGATCAGGAACAAGTCAAATACGTTACTGTATTAGTTAGCCGATCGCTCTTTGTGGCGATCGCACTTCACCTGTTTAGCGCGATCGCACTTTACGCCCTAGCCGCCGCTGGAATTAGTGCTATTGGCTATCTCAGTTCCGCTGCTGCACTGCTGTTAACTGTAATGCGTCCAGCTATCCGAGGTTATCATTATTTAGCCCAGCGGCTGACAACTATCCGCCGCCAATTTTTGCACCCCCGCGAAGATATTGTCGAACTCCGCAGCCGCTTTGCAGAATTAGAATCTACAGTTAGAGATTTGAGCAATCAATTAAGTTCAGACAATCCGAATTCGTGGGTGGCTGTCCAAAATCGGGAACGGGAAGCTATCAGAAGAGAATTAACTACTTTATCCGCATCTCTACAATCTTTGCAAGCGACAAATCAGGCAGAACACACTAAACTCAGAAGAGATGCAGAAAGTGCGATCGCCCAACTCACCGATGACGGACAATTTCTCAACCACGTCCGCGAAATCATCCGCTTCTATAAAGAAGCATAAAAGAAGTCATTAGTGATTAGTCATTAGTGCTTAGCCATCAGTCATTAATGATTAGTCATCAGTCATTCTCTCAATTACCCATTCTCAATTTCCCATTCCCAATTACCTACCTTTAGATAGATGTCAAATACTCGTCGGCTGTGAAATCTGCAATGAAGAGAGAATTTTATCAGTCTTGAGGAAGACTCAATAAATATATTTTTCATATAGCAACCGCCCTGACGGTTAGCACGTTCTTAATTCCTGAAACCCTTGCAGAAGATTGCTTCTTCCTTTTCTCCTAGATAACTAAAACCTTCTTCCTTCTTCGTTCTTCCTTCAACATCTGCTATAAAAGCAAGTTCTCGAAAACTATAACCAAAGATAGTTTGTGAATGAGCTAGCTTGGCCTTAATATTTAAGCATAAGCCAAACATCTTTTTGAAAAGATAACTCAGGAATAAATCATGACTAATCGCCAACCAACACCGCCCGACCAAGAAATTAGCAAATCAACACCCGCCGACGAACAAATCGAAGCTAATATGGAAGCCCCGCACTACGACAGGGGCATTACTCCTGCGGAGACAGCAGCGCGGCAAGAACGCGAAGGCGCTAACTTCATGCACCCTACCACCGAAGGGAAGCAGAAAAGTGCAAAAACTGATGACCAAACCGATGACGAAAGCATTCACACTACAGATGGTTATACAGTAGACAAAGAAGGTCTAGTTAACAATTACGCGATCGAACCCGAAATGTACGTCAACGAACCGGGCGATTTGAGAGCAAAAGAAGAAGCCGAAGCCGCAGAACGCGCTCGAATTCTCGCAGAAGTCAAAGATAAAAAAGGCGAGGAAGGAAAACTGACCACGGATGCAGACACCCGCGGCAAAGGGCCTGGAATTATCTAGATTGTGTGGTTGGTAGTTGCATTTGGGCGCGCGAGGTTGCAACTGTAAAGCAAAGGGGCGGGTTTTTGTAGTTCCGGCAGTTATCGATCGATATTTCCGGTAAAACCCGCCTCTATCTTGCTGGAGACTTCTGTTTTTAGACTTGAGAGTTTACATCGATAAATTACCGTCTGTATTGGTCTGTTTTCACAGCACCAACTCAAAAACGCCTTAAAATAACTCAAGCCCTAACATTTTCCCTCAGCCAATTAAACTTAGCCTGAGCCAGCGCCAAATTTTCCAGGACGTTAGGATTGATATCCTCCCGTTCAAATTCGGGTTTATCTAATTCTATATTGCGCCCGTATTCTATATGTCTGATCGTACCGCGCATCCTGTCTGCCAGACACAGTGAAATTCCATAATAAAACCGGGAAGCAAAGCCCATATCCTGTTGAAGTTTGATTACTAACTGCCGCCTGGGAATTGCCAGCAAGTGAGTTTCTTCGATCGCCTTCACCGTTGCCAGAGGAGGGCGAGCGTCAATAAAAGAAACTTCTCCAACCAGTTCTCCGCTGGCTATTTTAGCAAGTTCTTTAGTCCCCTCAGCCTCGATCAAAACGCTCAAACTCCCCGTCAAAACAATATATAGCGCATCGATCTGTCTCCCTCCATGGATCAAAATCGCGCCCGGATCTAGAACTTCCTTTTTGCCTTTTTGGACGATCCAGTTGATATCGTCATTATTTAACTGGCTCAAAATGAAAAGTGCTTTTTTTCTGCTGCTGTCGGCCATAAGTTTAGCTCCCGATGCTTCTTTTTTCTTCTATAAAATTTAGAGTACACCCGGTTGCAACTTCTTCCGAAGCAGTAACTCCTGACTCAATCAGTTTTCTTTATCCTGCCTAACTTCTTCGCCAAACTTTTCTAGGGTCAGCCTTGCCAATAGCAGAAGATCGATCGAACTGAATCATAATCTCTCAATAGTAGCATTTGTTAAACAATCTTTTTTAAGTCGAGCGGCATCCACAAACTCCTGTGAAATTCCGGTCTCAAAGGCAATTGGGTTCGCCCCCACAGCTTTGGGGCGGGATGGGGCGCGGCAGACAATCCTCCGCGCCCAGTCTTGCTCACTAAATCGATCGCAAATCAGGATAGCCGGCCAACATATCGTCAGCAGTCAGAGTGTCCCCGTTCGCTTGAGGAGTCCACAGCACCTCAACCGCCAGCAACTGCTCGCTCGATACTCCCCCAATCTGGCGCAAAGCTTGGCGCAAATCTTCAGAGTTTTTCACTGCTGGCAATTGCAATTTGCCTTGAGTACCGACAAGCACCGTCACCACAATAAATTCCCCGGGATCTGAATTCAAATCAGAAGCAACCAGCGCGCCATTTTCCTGCAAACCTGGCAGGATATTGCTGCTCCCTGCTTGCCGGAGCTGGTTGTTATAGTTCGAGAGCGTTTCTTCAGTAAATTTACTGCGTTCTGCCAAAGAAAGTTGATTAAACTTAGCTTCGGCTGCTTCCAAGCGAGTTTGCACAGATTCAGCGCCCGCGTAAACCCAGTATTCAGGATGCCGCAGCAGCGCCAGAGTAGATTCTTGCAGCACTTGAGCGCGACCGGCCGCTGTATCGGTATCCGCTTTGCGCGCTAGGGAGTCGAGTTCGGCTTGCAAACCGCGGGCCTCTGCTAGCAAACCAACTTGCAAGCGGGCGACAGATACGGTGGTAGTGGGGGCGCTGTTGCCCAGTTCGTCAGTTGGGCCTCCGGCGCGGCGGAAGCTTTGGACGAGGAAATTAGCAATCGAGATAAAAATCAAAATCGAGAACAGGCCGCCAAACCCGCCCCCAAAGCCAAAAAACGGCAGCAAGAACGGGAAACCGAAGCCGCCGCCAAAGCCGCCACCATAACCGCCGGGGTAGTAGCCTCCTCCCGACGGCGCGTAAGTGCGACTAGGAGACGAGTAACTGCGCGCCGGAGCACTAAAAGATCCGCCGCCGATGCGTCCTCCGCTGCGGGCAGCCAGAGCTCCATCAGCGTTACCGAGGGCTAGCGTCAGTACCAGACCGATCGCAAATAGTGATTTCAAAAGCGGTTTCATCTTTGAAATTAGTTGCTTGTACATAAGACCGTTACTATTCGATACATTTATAATTTACAGTCTATCCTCGCTTCTGGGCAGCCTGGTTATAGGTATGAAGCCAGCGAGATATCCGTACTAACCGATCCGAGAAGCAGCGTTAGGGCTGTGTCTGGGAACGGGAAAGGCTAGAAAGGACTTGCATTCCTGACTGCGAACAATGGACATCGCGGGTTTTACAGAAGTTTACTTAAGTACAGGGCGATCGGCCAACAATAAGCTTTAGACTTTTAAAGAAACGCCGCGAGTCCTAGAAAGCAGGGCTTTATCTACCGTAAAAAAAACATTATGTTTCCAACTCACCGCCCCCGCCGCCTCCGCAACCATCCCCAACTCCGCCGGATGGTACGCGAAAATATCTTGACAACCAGCGATTTAATTTACCCTCTATTTGCCGTACCGGGGGAAGCTTTTGCTAAAGAAGTCACATCGATGCCAGGAGTTTACCAGCTATCGGTAGACAAAATAGTAGAAGAAGCAAAAGAAGTTTACGACCTCGGCATTCCCGCGATTATTTTATTCGGCATTCCCGCAGATAAAGACACAGACGCTACAGGTGCTTGGCACGACTGCGGCATCGTCCAAAAAGCCACGGAAGCAGTTAAAAAAGCCGTACCGGATTTAATCGTCATGGTCGATACTTGTCTGTGCGAATATACCAGTCACGGTCACTGCGGCTATTTGGAAGTCGGAGATTTAAGCGGTCGCGTCTTGAACGATCCGACACTAGAATTGCTGAAGAAAACCGCAGTTGCTCAAGCTAAAGCCGGTGCAGATATTATCGCACCTTCGGGAATGATGGACGGTTTTGTCGGAGCAATTCGCGAAGGATTGGACAGTGCTGGATTTGAAGATATTCCCATCATGTCTTACGCGGCAAAATACGCCTCAGCTTATTATGGCCCGTTCCGGGATGCGGCAGATTCTGCTCCGCAATTTGGCGATCGGCGCACCTATCAAATGGACCCCGGAAACGGCCGCGAAGCTCTTAAAGAAATTGCTCTCGACATTGCCGAAGGTGCAGATATGCTCATGGTTAAACCCGCTTTAGCTTACATGGACATCATCTGGCGCGTGAAGGAAGCAACTAACCTGCCAGTTGCTGCTTACAACGTTTCTGGAGAATATGCGATGGTGAAAGCCGCCGCCCTCAACGGTTGGATAGACGAAGAAAGAGTAGTGATGGAAACTTTGACAGGATTCAAGCGTGCTGGTACTGATTTGATTTTGACTTATCACGCCAAAGACGCCGCCCGCTGGCTGCAAAACTGATTCCCTCGATTTGAGATTAGAGATTAAAGAATTGACTCCACAGCACAATCTTCGGGTGTTCTCGTGGAGTCAATACCTCTCTCGATAGATGATTTTTGAGCAATTAGGCAACACACAAGCTATCGCTTACGCTTACCGATGGACGACACCTCGAAACCGGGTTTTTACCGTTTCAGTGGGCTGTAACGAAATAGAGTTGAGAAAAACCCGGTTTCTCTGCTGACAAACTCCAAACCCCTAAAAAATCAGTCATTCCCATCTAAAATCTCAAATCTAAAATCTCAAATGGTATGAGTTATAAGTTGGGAATTTTGACTCAAAGAGTTTTTTACAAAATTTACCCCAAAAAGTATTAATCATCACCGAAATTACTTATAAAATATGTATGAATAAAAATAGTTTTGTAAATGGGGAATTCAACCATTGATCGTTCCCAAGCAAAATCAACTTTCACTCCTGTAAAACAGTAAAAGTAACACAGTTTAGATACAACTTGAAGGCAGATTGAGCATGACATCAACGACTAGGGATTCCAGTCACATTCAATTTTGTATAGGTCGCGATCGCGCAGACATCGCACAAATCCAAGAACTATTTAAAGCCGCCGCCTTTTGGGCCAGGGCACGCAAGATAGAAGATTGGGAAATTGCGATCGCCAACAGCGAACCAGTTGTTACAGTGTGGGACGGCTCACGGGCGATCGGCTTTGCCAGGGCCACCTCAGACGGCATCTATCGAGCCACCATCTGGGATGTCGCCATTCACCCGGATTACCAAGGTGCAGGACTCGGCCGCAAATTAGTGCAAACCGTCTTGAGTCACCCTCGAATGTGCCGAGTAGAGCGAGTTTACCTGATGACAACTTACAAACAAAGCTTCTACGAGCGCATCGGTTTTCAGAAAAACGCTAGCACCACCATGGTACTTGAAAATCAGCTTCTAGAAGAGAATCTCGAATTAGAAATTAGCAACGGCGAATTGCTAAGGGCTAATTGTTAAATAAGCAGAAAACTTGCACCCAAAGTGCATCAAAATCTCTTAAATGTAGGGTGCGCAATGCGCACCTTACTCCCGATCGATAATTTCCCTCTTCCTTCCTTCTTCACTCTTTCATTTTGACGCTTGACTTCTTCCCTCCATCCCTTAATCCGTTAAACAATCCATTCCCTTCTTCCTTCTTCACGAGTTTGCCAAAGGAATAGAACACTGAGTCCGGTTAAAATTGCACTCTTCGGACTCAGAAGGCACGGCCAGAACCTCCAACTTTCCGCTCATCAAACTTAAAAGAGTCTGATTCATCAATAACCTCATTCCAGAAGACACCTGAGAATTCTCGCTGCTCTTAGTAGCATCACATTCCAAATCGTGCTTCAGCAAATCCCAAGACTCGCTCCAAGCACTCACTGAACGCTGATCGTCAACCCAAATGTGAACGTATCCAGATTCCGGCGAAGAATGCGCAGAAACAGAAATACTCCCCTCCTCCATCTGAGCAACAGCAGTATCGACCAAATTGACTAAAACTTGCCTAAACCTCGGCAAATCTGCCAATACATAAATTCCCGGATCGGGTGGCAATATTTCCAAACGAATGCCGCGATTAGCAGCTTGCAAATAAGTTAAATCATCAACCTCGTCAAAAACCTTAGCTAACTGAATCGGCTCAATATCCATCCTGTCAGTGCCGTGTTCAGTTTTAGCAACAGAGATAATTTCATCTATCAATTTCACCAGCTTGAGTGCCGCAACGTGAGCTTGCTCGACAAACTCTCGTTCCTCAGCAGGATCGTCGCACAAATCCGAGAGAATTAATTGCAGCGTACCAATCATAGTGCTCAGGGGCGATCGCAACTCGTGAGAAGTTCGAGCCAAAAAACCCGCCTTAAATTGGCTCATCTCCGATGCCATCTGATAAGCCAATTGAGTTTGCTTAAGTTGCTCGGAAAGGGCATCAAACTTCTCTAAGTGAATTTCTTGAGGAGGTGGCGGCACTTTGGGCGCAGGTTCGGGCGGTTGCGAGCTTTTTTGCCGCAGGCGCCAAATCCAACTGCTTCCCAAACCCAACCCCAGTCCCATACCTAAATATATCAAGTCGCTCCAGCCGATCGGCGCCATATTGCTTTGCCTTGGAGTTTAGCTTTTAGCATTCTAACTCGATCGTGCCTTGTCGCAATATTTCCCAATCGCTGCCAGCCCATTTAGCCACAGTGGAAGGCAAACTCGAAGCTGTTGTCGCTGTTGCTAATTCAGAAGCAACTAATGTCAAGACTTCCGGAAACAGAGACTCAATTTCTGCCACCGATTCCAAAGGCGGCTGACCGGATAAATTAGCACTGGTAGTAGCCAAAGGGCCTGTCTGCTCTAGAATCTTTAGGGCAAGGGGAAGGTTAGGCACTCGTACTCCGATTGTAGTCCGATCGATCGAATTCATGGCCGCCGGGACTTTTGCCGAAGCCGGCAGCACCAAAGTTAACGCCCCCGGCCAATAGGATTCGGCCACTTGCTGCCACACTTTTAACTCTGTTGGACTCCCCTGCACGTAAGGCCACAAAGCCTCCGCCGAGGCTGCCATCAAAATTAGCGGTTTGTCTTGGCTGCGCCGTTTAGCTGCAAAAATCAACTCGGCTCGATCGGGCCTGACAGCCAAAGCTGGTACGGTATCAGTGGGAAAACTGACAATATAATCTCCTGAAATTGCCCCTTGAATCAAGGAGTCGATCGAAACTTGCGCCATCATTCGATTTTAGATTTTAGATTTTAGATTTTAGATTGAAGAATTGGGTCGGCGTTTTATTTAAATAATTGTAGCGGCTTTTCCCGATATTGTGGTGCAGAAATTTTTGGAAATCCGACAATTGCTCTTCACCGCTGAATGCACGCTTGGGTATAATAAAATTCTAGTTTTAGACAGGATAGAGAGACGGCATCGGGTAAATTACTAATAAGTTTCTGGCTTCAATAAAAAATTTAAAAGATTCCCATTTAAAAGTCCCTCTCCTTAAATGTAAACTTTTATGACGATTTTCAAGATTTCTGAGAAACAGTACATTAATATAATAAGCATAAAAAAGTTATCCTTGGTAAAAAATTAGGTCTATCATAAAATTAACGGAGAGACAGAAAATATGGACGCAATTACTCTTGCAATTGTGACTGGTCTTGCTATTCCTCTGACTAAAGATGCGCTCGCAGATGCTTATGCAGCTCTCAAAGCTGCCTTAAAGAAAAAATTTGGCGACGAAAGTGATGTAGTCAATGCAGTTGAGCAATTAGAGAAAAAGCCAGACTCCGAAGGTCGGAAAGCTACGCTACAGGAAGAAGTTGAAAATGCGAAGGTTAATGATGACCCTGAGATGGTTAAATTAGCTCAAGATTTCCTCAACCAACTTAAAGAACAACCAGGTGGACAACAAGTTATTACCCAGAATATTAGCAATGTTAAATATGGAGCAACTTCTAATTCTGGTAATGCAAGTATCAGCAATATCACTGAGCATGGTACATCGAAAGATAACTAAGACTCTACTTGAATAACTCAGGATTTGGGTATGTCTGAACAACAAGAAATTAAACAAATTGTTACAGACTCAGAATATGCGGCCACATCTGCAACAGGTGATGCAGTTATTACTATCACCAATTACTACTACCGAGAAGACATCAAAGTAACACCTGTTGCTACTGATAATATAGATGAAATTCTCCCCTGTCCCTATCGCGGCTTATTTCACTTTGGTCCCGATGATGCAGAGTTTTTCTTTGGTCGTGAAGTCTTTGTAACACAACTCCTTCAGGCAACTCAAAACCGTAACTTTATTCCCGTTTTAGGTGCATCAGGAAGTGGAAAATCTTCTGTAGTTTTGGCGGGACTTGTACCCAAGCTACAACAAAAAGGTAATTGGAAATTTACTCATTTTCGTCCGGGAAATGACCCTTTTCATGCTTTAGCTTTAGCGCTGGTTCCCCTTTATACGCCAGAACTTGATGCCACAGATCGGATTGCTCAAGCTCGTAAGTTAGCTGATTACTTGCGAGGTGATACAATTCCTCTGTCTGACATTTTTACCCAAATCAAACAACATCATCCTAACGATCGCGTATTATTAATTGCCGATCAATTGGAAGAGTTATATACTCGCTGTAGTGATGAGAAAATTCGCCGCAGTTTCCTAGATATTTTATTAGCTAGTTTTCCTGCTCCTAATTCCCAGTTATCATCGGCGGTATTGGTAACAACAATGCGGGCGGACTTTTTGGGAAATGCTCTTTCCTATCGTCTTTTTGCCGATTTATTGCAAAATGCTGATATTAAATTAGGAGCAATGAACCGTGAAGAACTCTCACAGGTGATTGAAAAACCGGCTGATAAATTAGGCGTAAAATTTGCCGATGGATTAGTCAAACGCATCCTTGATAGTGTCGAAAATGAACCTGGAAATTTACCATTATTAGAATTTGCTTTGACGGAGTTGTGGGCAAAGCGCAAGGGAAAAGAATTAACTCATACTGCGTATGAGCAAATTGGCGAGGTGCAAGGTGCTTTAACTACTTATGCTAATACTCAATATCAACTATTGAATCCCTCTGAGCAAAAACAGGTACAACGAATTTTTGTGCAATTAGTGCGTCCGGGTGAGGGTGCAGAAGATACGCGGCGAATGGCATTGAAAGCAGAATTGGGCGATCAAAATTGGTCATTAGTAAAACAACTTGCTGATGCTCGGTTAGTGGTGACAAGTCGTAATTCTGCAAGTATTGATACAGTGGAAGTTGTCCATGAAGCACTGATTAAAAATTGGGGTAAACTGCGAGAATGGATGTCAGTAAACAGGGATTTTCGCTCTTGGCAAGAGGGTTTACGGGCGGCTATGCAACAATGGCAAGAAGCAAAACAAGATGAGGGGGCGTTGTTACGAGGTGTGCCATTGGTAGTGGCGGAAAGTTGGTTACAAAAGCGCTCAGATGAACTGAGTTCAGGAGAGCGAGATTTTATTCAGAAGAGTGTAATAGTTCGAGAACGGCAAAAACAACAAGAGAAACGCCTCAGACAGTGGATTACTTTCGGCTCGAGTGCTGCGTTTATCGTTGCTTTAAGTTTATCAGGGTTCGCCGCTTGGCAATGGCGACAAGTAGAAATCACAAGAAGCGAGGTCATGGCTAGCTCTGCCAAGATACTTTTCAGCCAAGGGAAAGAGTTGGATGCGTTGATGGAAAGTTTACGGGCAAGAGTATTAGTCCAACGCCTCAAAGGTGAACCCTCAATAGAGTTGGTAGGTGCTTTGCAAAAAGCAGTTTCAGGGTTAAGAGAACGTAACCGCTTGGAAACCCATAGCGATGCGGTTAGGAGTGTCAGTTTCAGCCCCGATGGCAAAACCTTGGCTTCTGGCGGTAATGACAACTACATCAAACTCTGGGATGTCACCACTGGCCAGGAAATTCGCACGCTCCAAGGGCATAGGGATAAAGTTTATAGTGTCAGTTTCAGCCCCGATGGCAAAACCTTGGCTTCTGGCAGTAGTGACAACAACATCAAACTCTGGGATGTCACCACCGGCCAGGAACTTCGCACCCTCGAAGGGCATAGCAAAGGGGTTAGGAGTGTCAGTTTCAGCCCCAATGGTAAAACCTTGGCTTCTGGTAGTGACAACAACATCAAACTCTGGGATGTCACCACCGGCCAGGAAATTCGCACCCTCAAGGGGCATAGGGATAAAGTTTATAGTGTCAGTTTCAGCCCCGATGGTAAAACCTTGGCTTCTGGTAGTGATAACAAAACCATCAAACTCTGGGATGTCCCCACTGGCCAGGAAATCCGCACCCTCAAGGGGCATAGTGAAGGGGTTAGGAGTGTCAGTTTCAGCCCCGATGGTAAAACCTTAGCTTCTGGTAGTGTTGACAAAACCATCAAACTCTGGGATGTCCCCACCAGCAAGGAAATCCGCACCCTCCAAGGGCATAGCGAATGGGTTGGGAGTGTCAGTTTCAGCCCCGATGGCAAAACCTTGGCTTCTGGTAGTGATGACAAAACCATCAAACTCTGGGATGTCTCCACCAGCAAGGAAATCCGCACCCTCAAGGGGCATAGCGAATGGGTTGAGAGTGTCAGTTTCAGCCCCAATGGCAAAACCTTGGCTTCTGGCAGTTATGACAAAACCATCAAACTCTGGGATATCACCACCAGCAAGGAAATCGGCCCCCTCAAGGGGCATAGCAAAGGGGTTTTTAGTGTCAGTTTCAGCCCCGATGGTAAAACCTTGGCTTCTGCCAGTGATGACAAAACCATCAAACTCTGGGATGTCACCACCGGCCAGGAAATTCGCACCCTCGAAGGGCATAGCGAAGGGGTTAGGAGTGTCAGTTTCAGCCCCAATGGTAAAACCTTGGCTTCTGGCAGTGTTGACAAGACCATCAAACTCTGGGATGTCACCACTGGCAAGAAAATTCACACTCTCCAGGGGCATAGGAATGGGGTTTGGAGTGTCCGTTTCAGCGCCGATGGTAAAACCTTGGCTTCTGGCAGTGTTGACAAGACCATCAAACTCTGGGATGTTACCACTGGCAAGGAAATTCACACTCTCCAGGGGCATAGCGAGTCGGTTAAAAGTGTCAGTTTCAGCCCCGATGGTGAAACCTTGGCTTCTGGTAGTCTTGACAAGACCATCAAACTCTGGGATGTTACCACTGGCAAGGAAATTCACACTCTCCAGGGGCATAGCAGTTGGGTTTATAGTGTCAGTTTCAGCCCCGATGGTAAAACCTTGGCTTCTGGCAGTTGGGACAACACCATCAAACTCTGGGATATCACCACTGGCAAGGAAATTCACACTCTCCAGGGGTATAGCAGTTCGGTTAATAGTGTCAGTTTCAGCCCCAATGGTAAAACCTTGGCTTCTGGCAGTATTGACAACACCATCAAACTCTGGGATGTCACCATTGGCAAGGAAATTCACACTCTCCAGGGGTATAGCAGTAGGGTTAATAGTGTCAGTTTCAGCCCCAATGGTAAAACCTTGGCTTCTGGCAATTATGACAAGACAGTAATTTTGTGGAATGTGAATTTTGACGATTTACTGGTGCGCGGTTGCGATAAGGTGCGGGTTTATTTGCAGAACCCCAGCGCAAATGTTAGCGGTAGAAGTTCACGGGGGTAGCAAAAACCCAAAAAATCTGATAAGGTGAGGCACATGGAGAAGACAGTGCCGGAATT